>CAZANL010000176.1:0-8363 GCA_964486115.1 uncultured Planctomycetota bacterium | reverse complement strand
CGTCCGCTGGCGGGTCTGGGTTTTGGCGTCCTGCACGGCTTCGACCTGGCTCGCGGTGCAGATGAGGTGCTCCTCAGCCAGCTCTCGCCTGCGGCCGCGCGTCTCTGGTTTTCCCTCGGGGCGTTGGGGCTTCAGCTGGCCCTGGCCCTGGCGGTGGGGCTGGTTCTGGCCCGCTACGAGCCACTGCGGGGCGCTCGGGCGGGATCGCTGCTTTTGCTGGCCGCCGGTCTCTGGCTGTTCTGTGCGAGGACATTCTGATGCAGCGGCGCAACCGGCTCTGGATCGGCCTGGGCCTTGTCACGCTGCTCCTGCTGGTTTTGATCTGCTGGTGGCTGTCGCGCACCGCCCCGGTGCGCCCGCAACTGCGTGCGCAGCGGCAGCTACGTGGGTTGGTCTACCTGATCTATCCGCTGGCGATCCTGGCGGTGCCCTACCTGTTTCGCCTGTTGTGTGCAGAACAGCGTCGCAGCAGCGCCACCTGGCGGGGCTACCTCGGTGCGCTCTGGGCGCCGCTGGTTTTTCTGGCCTGCGCGCTCTGGATCGGCTGGTCTTCCGCGGTATTGGATGTCGCGCTACTGCTGCTCGGCTTCTGCCTGGCGCTCTCGGCGTGTGCCGATCTGTTCCGGCTCGCGGGCCCCAATGCCGGTCAGCTGGTTCCCAGCCTGATCGGCTTTCTCATGCTCGGCTCGGTTTTCATCGGGGGGCAGGCCGTCGAAAACGCGCCATCCGAGGAGTCCCGCGCCCGCCGCATCGATCTGCTGGTCCAGGTCAATCCACTCTCTGCGGCGTGCGCGCGAATCGATCGCTTCGACCTGCTGCGCACCAGTCGAATCTACGGCGCCACGCCGATCGGCGCGCTCTACGTTTACCGCTTTCCCGACTGGCGGCGGGTGCTCGAGGTCTACTTGATCGCCGCGCTGACTGTCTGGTTGGTCTCGCTGCTGCTGCGGTTCATCGTGAACAGTGGTGGGGACCCCGGTCCGCAGAGACCGGAGGGCTGCTAGCAGCTACTTTTGGTGAGCGCGTCGGCGAACCGCCTGACGATCTCTCCAGCCGGCTCCACCTGGTCGATCGCCTGGACTGATTTACCGGCCTGGAACAGGTCCTTGTAGCCCCGACCTTGTAACGACGCTCGCTTGAGGCGCCAGATCGACTGCAGGCCGTAGATCGTGCGCATCCAGTGCTTGCGTCGGTTCCCGCGCAGCATCCAGCGAGCGAATGGCCCGGGCTGCGTACCCATCTTCTCGATGAAGGGGGTCTTGATCACTGACACGGGAACACCGGTGATCTTTCGGCTGAGGACGATGTCGCTCTCGTTGGCATCGATGATTGCTTGCTTGTAGTCGGCGTGGGCCGTGCACTCGGCGCTGGCGATGAAGCGGGTGCCGAGCTGGCAACCGGCGTATCCCAGCTCGAGCGCCTCGGCAAACTGTGGGCCGTCGCCGATCCCACCGGCGCAGATCAGTGGCAGCCCGATGTCGGACAGCTCGTCGATCAACTCGGCCGGGGTGAGGGTTCCGGCATGGCCGCCTGCCCGATTGTTGACGCAGATCAGTCCGTCGACGCCGTGGTCCAGGGCCTTCTGGGCCCACTTGCGTTCCGTGACGTCGTGATAGACCGGGATTCCGGCGGAATGCGCTCGCTCGACGACCCAGTTCGGGTTGCCCAGCGCGGTGATGAATAGGCTGGTTCCCTCCTCGATCGCGATGTCGACCCAGGCCCGCATTCGGTCCTCGTAGCGCTGGACCGATTTCTCCACCAGTGCGTTGAATCCGTAGGGTTTGTCGGTCAGCGAGCGGATCCGGCGGAGTCCCGCGCGAAGGTCCTCGCCATGCACGTAGATCAGCGAAAGGGGCTGGACGATGCCGATGCCGCCGGCCTCGGAGACCGCGGCCACCAGCTCCACATTGGTGCAAGGGTACATTGCCCCGCAGATCAATGGCACATCGATCCCGATCTGTTCGGAGAATGAGGTGCGTGTCATTCGCACTTCTGCAGCGCGAAGCCGAACTGGCGCGCGATCGTCGACAGGGTCTGGACCTCCTCTTCGGCGAATCTGCCGGCCGACCGCATGCCGAGGATCACCCCCTGGACCCTGCCGTTGACGGCGACCGGCAGAGCAACCAGGCTGCGGCCGGAGCCCGGCAGTCCCGCGGCGAGCACGAAGGGCTCCGCCTCGGGTCCATGGATGGTGTGAGGGCGGTTTTCGATCACGCAGCGTGCCAGCGGGCCGGAGAGCAGCTTGACGTCACTGCGCAGTTTGCGTGGCAGCGTGGGGTATTCCCCCGAGCCGGCCGAGCCGACCAGCTCGCTCCGCTCGGTGTCATACTTGAGGTAGCAGCAGCCCGCGAACTCGAAAGCGGCTGAGAGCTCGGCCATCGATTTGTTGAGGAAGCTGCGAAACTGTTCGGCGTGGATCGCGAAGGAGCTGATCCGGTTGAGCGCCTTCAGCCAGCGATTTCGGTTGGTCACTTTTTGTTCGGGCGCCGGTTCGTTCTGCACCAGTGAGATTTCGCTGCCGGTCGAGACGAACTTCTTCATCGTGTCGATGTCGATCTCCAGGCAACTGGCCAGCTCATCCACCATATAGCCAGTCATCGACACCACCTTGTCGATCTCGGGCTCGGTCAGCCCGAGGTACTGCTCCGCGGCCTGAACGATTTCTTGGCCGGCGACGATCGTTCGCTCGAGCTCGCTGCCGTAGAGGTTCTTGGCGATCAGGTTGGAGATGGCGACGACGTTGACCAGCGGGTCGCCTTCGGGGCGCGGCTGATGATGCTCGGCGATGGCGGTCCGGACTCCACTGGGAAAGCACCAGGCCTCTGCCAGCGCGACCCCGGCCAGGCAGTGGTCATAGCCGAACAGCTCCTTCTCGAGAGCCAGTGGATCATCCGTGGTGGGGAACTGGTCGAGGAACGACCGGTAGCGCTCCGGGTCGTACTGGGCCATGACGATCTTGCCCGCGTCGTGCAGCAGTCCCGCGACGAAGGCCTCTTCGGGCGAGGCGTCGGCGCCGAGCATGTGAGCCAGCCCCTGACTGCAGACCGCGCAAGCCAGCGAATGTAGCCAGTACTCCTTGAGCAGCCCGCTGCCGGCGACCTGGCGCAACGTCTTGCTGGTAGCCAATCCGATGGCGATGTTCTTGATGCGTTTGAAGCCGAGCAGCACGATCGCTCGCGTCACCTCGACGATCTCCTGGTTGCCGCGGCGAAACATCGATGAGTTGGCCAGCTTGAGCACCTTGCTGGTGATCCCCGGTTCGGCGAGGATGATGTTGGCCAACTCCTTGGCGGTCGAGTCTTCGCGGGCGGCGACCTCTTGCAGGCGCATGACGATCTCGGGCAGCATCGGCAGTTGATTGTCAGTGCGGATGCGTTCGACCAGAGCTTCGTAGGCGTTGGACATGGTTACATGTTAGTTGGCATGACGCAGAAAAAAAACACAGCTGTTAAGGCAACTGGGCAAACGACCGATAATATTCATCAAGGCGCTGACCATGGAGGACGCTGTGTGGGGAAAACGAATCATCCCAGGGCTACTGATTGTGATCTTGCCGCTGGGCTGCCGCAAGCAGGAAATCATTCTGCCTGAGAGGGTGGCTCCTGTCCGGGGCTCCTTTACTCTCGGAGAAGATCTCAAGCAGCACACCGATCCGCGTGTGGGAGGCGACCTGGACCCGTCGCTGTCGCCCGACGGCGTGCATCTGGGATTTGCCTCTCGTCGAGATGGTCCGCACCACAATATCTACCAAAAGAACCTGCATCGCTCCGAGGTGGCGCGAATAACGGCGTTTTCAGCACATGACCGGTTTCCGGAGTATTCGCCCGACGGTCGGTGGCTGGCGTTCGCCTCGAATCGAGACGGGAACTGGGACATCTGGCTCGCGTCGGCTCTCCGGGGCGGTCCGTTGAGACAGTTGACCACGACCCTGGAGGACGAGATTCGGCCAACCTGGTCCCCTGATGGGCTACGACTGGCCTTCAGCGCTCGGAACTCGCACGGGAACTGGACGATCTGGATCTGGGAGCGCAAGACCAATCAGCTGGTCGGGCTCGGTCCGGGGCTGTTTCCCTCCTGGTCGCCCGACGGCAAGGAGATTGTCTTTCAGAAGATTCACCCGACCCGGCGCGGCTGGTCGACATTGTGGAGCTACAGCTTCGTCACCTCGCAAGGGGCGCAGATCTATGCCAACCCGCGCTGGTCTGCGCTTTTCCCGTCCTGGTCACCCACGGGAGAGCAGGTCGTCTTCGCCGTTCGGCCGGCCGGCAGCGAGCGCTGGTGGGATCCCAAGGCCCAGGCGCTTTGGATCATGGAGCGTCGGGGAGACCCGCCGCTACTGTTACATTCCAACGGTGAGACATTGGGCGCACCGGTCTGGGCCAGCGACGGCCGGATTTATTTCCCCTCGATGCGCGCCGGGGTGTATGCAATTTACAGCGTGCGCATCAGGAAGCTGGCCCGGGGCGTCGCTGCCGTTTCGGCCGGGCCTGGGACGAGTAAGAAGAAGGTGGGAGGAGTGTCGAAAAAATGACGAGGACCATTGGGCTGCTGCTGGCAGGCTGCGCCGCCGTGACGTTGTCGGGTGGGTGTGGATGGCTGGCCGACACGATCTTCGGCCAGGCCGCGAAGTACCCGGACAACCCGTTCAATCGGCAGAAGATAACAACCGTCGCGATCCTGCCGTTCTTCGACCTGACCGACGACGATAACCTGCAGAAGACCAACCGTGGCTATGACAGCCTACGGCTGGCCAAGATCTTCAAGCAGGAGTGGTCCCACTGCCTCGGTTTCAGCCTGATCGAGCCGCAGCGGGTCTATGTCGAGATGCAGAAGATGGGGCTGAGCTGGACCGTCGGAGATCGGCTGGGCCCGGAGAAGGCGGTCAAGCTCGGGCGAGCGCTGAAGGCCGATATCGTCGTGGTGGGCGCGATCACGGAGTTCGACCCCTACGACCGGCCACGGGTGGGGGTGGCGCTACAGGTGTTCTACGTCGGTGGTCAGTCCGGTTCGCTGGACCTCTCGCGGCTTCAGCAGACGGGCAGGCCGTTTCCCGTCGAGGCCGGATCGCTCGGCAACCAGCACATGATCGCCGGATTCGAGCAGGTCTACGACAGCCAGCGCCGCCGGATCTTCGCCAAGGTCCAGGAGTACGCCAAGCTGGGGATCAATGCCGAGGACCGCGGCGCGGACGAGACGCAGCTGGTGATCGACGATATCGATCGCTACCTGCGCTTCGTCAGTTTCGAGGTGATTCGCAACTTCTTCCACGTGGCACCGGACCCGCTCAAGAACTGACCTGATGCGCCCACTCATCACCCGGTTCCTGGACAAGATCGACCTGGAGAAGCACGCGTCGGAGAACACGCTCCGGGCCTACCGGCGGGACCTGACGCAGCTGGCCGAGTTCTTGGCGGCGGAGCAGGTCACCCCTCAGTCTCTGACCGTGCTGAAGATCCGCAAGTACCTGGCTCAACTCCACGGTCAGGGCCTCTCTCGCCGCACGGTCGCTCGTAAGCTGTCCGCCTATCGTTCTTTTTTCCGCTACCTGCTACAGCAGGGGTTGGTCGAGGAGAACCCATTCCTTCTCGTTCGCACGCCGCGGCAGGAGAAGCGGCTGCCCTTGTTCCTCGAGGAGGAGGAGGTCAAGATTCTGCTCGAGGCGCCGCCAGCGGACAGCGTGATGGGACAGAGAGATCGGGCGATGCTGGAGGTGCTCTACAGCACCGGGTTGAGGGTCAGCGAGCTGTGCGGGATGGATATCGAGGATGTCGACTGGTCGGCGGGCCTGATCCGGGCTCGGGGAAAAGGTAAGAAGGAGCGGCTGGCCCCCCTCGGTCGATACTCGGAGACGGCGCTGCGGGACTACCTGATGGGCAGCGGTCGCGTCGCCGAGAATGGTGTGGGTGCGGTCTTTCTCAACCGCAGCGGCGGGCGCTTGACTGCCCGCAGTGTCCGGCGGATTCTCGACAAGTACATCCGGCAGCTGGGCCTGGACTCTCGGATCTCGCCGCACACTCTGCGCCACACGTTTGCCACTCATCTGCTGGTCCGGGGGGCCGATCTGCGCACCGTCCAGGAGCTCTTGGGACACGCCAGTTTGTCCACCACGCAGGTCTATACCCATCTGTCCCACGAAAAGCTCCGCGAGGTCTATCAGAAAGCCCATCCGAGGGCGTGAAACTCAAATAGGCCTTGACTTTAAGTGGGATCGGTTGCTATAGTCCCACCCCTTGTAGGCCAAACGCACAAAGCGTTGCCAGCATGCAAGTTACCGTCCGTCCATCCGCTGGAGGTTGTTTTGGCAGAGCTGTCTTTCCACGTCGAATCCGTTGCTGAACTGGACAAGACGTCATTGGTCCGGGTGAGTGGCGCGATCGACGCAAAGACCGTGCTCAACTTCCAGGAAAGACTGGAGCAATTGCAGAAGGACGGGAACAACCGTTTCATTCTGGACATGGACGGAATCAAGTACGTCAACAGCACCGGCCTCGGCACGCTGGTCAACGTTGCGGACAACCTCGAGAATGCGGGCGGCGGCATCGCGCTTGTCTGCATCCACCCCAAGGTCAAGGTCGTTTTCGACATGCTTGGGCTGAACGCGTTCTTCAAGATCTACGCGACCAAGGAAGAAGCGATCGGCGCGATCCACGAACAGCTGGGCGGTTCCGCGCCAGCAGATGAACCGGTCGAGGAGGAGGAGGAAGAAGAAGTTCCCCCGCCTCCGCCCCCGAAGGAGCCAGTCGCAGCACGGGTCCACAAGCCGCAGGAAACCACATTCCAGGTGGTCTGTCAGAACTGCAACGTCAACCTGACCATACGCAAGCCGGGTAGCTACAAGTGCCCACGGTGTTCGACGTTTTTCAAGCTGGATGGCGATGGGCAGGTTCAGTTCTACAAGCGCAAGAAGGCCGCGCCGTTGCAGATGAAGCTGGCCTGCACCGACGAGTGCCGGGAAGGGCTCTCGGAGTTCATTACCGTCCTCGCGCGGCGTATCGGCTTCGAGAAAGAACAGATCAAGAACATCCGGGCTGCGATCGACGACGCCTGCAACACGATCATCCAGGACGCATACGAGAACAAGCAGCACCTGTCCTACAACGTGGTGATCATGCCTTCTTCTTCGGAGCTCAAGATCCAGCTCGCCGACTACGGCAAGTTTCTTGCCTCGGGCAACGGCTCAGTGTTTGGCGTGGCCCGTGAGAAGATGGATCAGTTCGAGCACAAGCAGCATCCGAAGGGCGGGAACGTGATCAGCATGCTGATCAAGATCTAGCAGCCCCGTGATCCTCCTGCGGTCCGTCTTTCTCTGCGCCCTGCTCAGCGTCTGTCCGGTCCTGCGCGGGCAGCAGAGCCCCGCAACCCAGGTCAAGGCGATCGTTCGCTCTTCCAAGCTGCAGGGCGTCCAGATCGGCGTGCTGGTCGCCGATGTCGCCAGCGGTTCGATCGTGGTGCGACATAACGCCGACGTGGCTCTCATTCCGGCCTCCAACACCAAGCTGGTCACGACCGCCGCCGGACTGGAGCAGCTCGGGACGGGGTACAAATTCGCCACCAAGCTTTATCTGCGTGGGACCCTCAGCGACGGGCTGCTCGATGGAGATCTGTTGCTGGTCGGGGGCGCGGACCCGTCATTCTCCGGCCGGTTCTACGACGGTTACTCGACGAAGGTGCTGCGGCAGTGGGTGGCGGCGCTGCACCGGCTCGGACTGCGTAAGATCAACGGCAATCTGCTGCTCGACGTCAGCGCGACCAGCGGACCGGCGATTCACCCGGAGTGGCCTCAGGATCAGCTGAACCGCTGGTATTGCGCGCCGGTGGGGGCGCTGAATCTGAACGACAACTGTGTCGATGTCCGTGTTTCGGCGGGGAAGGTCGGCCAGCCCGTGCGCTACAGCATGGGGCCCGAGATCCCCTACTATCGTGTCCTCAACAAGATGCTCACCGTCAGTCGCGGCCGGAAGCACGCGCCCTGGCTGCATCGACCGGAGGGGGACTCTCGGCTGGAGCTGCGCGGCACCTTTCAGGGGGGGCGGCCGGCGCAGGTCATCACGATCACCGTCCCCGATCCAGCCCGTTTTCTCGGACAGGTGTTCAAGGGGCTGCTCGCCAAGAGCGGCATCCAGTTTTCGGGCAAGCTACAACTCAGTGCGAGCCCGGTGACCAGGCCCGGCCGCTTGATCGCTGTCCACACCTGCCCGATCGACCAGGTGGTGACGGTGATCAACAAGCGGAGCCAGAACCTGTTCGCCGAGTGCCTGTTTCGGGCGCTCGGCCGTCAGGCGGGACACCCGGGTTCCTTCGTGGGCGGACGAAAGGCGGTGGAGTCCTATCTGTCCAAGGTCGGAGTGGAGGGCGCCCGGGTC
>CAZANL010000175.1:0-8456 GCA_964486115.1 uncultured Planctomycetota bacterium | reverse complement strand
GCACGAGAAATCGATCGGGTGCGTCCGCTGGCCCCTGCGGTCGTCGGGATCAACAGCCGAGATCTGCACACGCTCGAAGTCGACCTTTCACGAGTCGTCGAGCTGTATGATCGGATCGACTGGCCGGCGGTCGTGGTGGCCGAGAGCGGTGTCACGTCGCCCGAGTCGCTGCTCTGTATTCGGGAGGCCGGTTTCGATGCGGTGCTGATCGGTACGGCGCTGATGAGTGCTCCGGATCCCGGAAAGCTGCTGGGCCAGATCGCCCGGGCGGGACGTTGATGCCACGCTTGCGGGTCAAGATCTGCGGGATCACGACGCCCGAGGATGCCGCTCTGGTCGGCCGGCTCGGAGCCGACGCGATCGGCCTGGTCTTCTGGTCCGACAGTCCGCGAGCGGTGGATCTGTCCGCCGCTCGCGAGATCCTGGCGGCGACCGACCCGTTCGTCACGCGCGTTGGCGTATTTGTCGATCAGCCACCGGATGCGGTGAGGGAGGTGGCGCTGGCGGTCGGGCTGGATGTGATCCAGCTGCACGGCTCGGAGAGCGCGGATGATTGTCGCGCGATCGGTCTTCGCACGATCAAGGCGTTCAGGGTCGGGCCAGGTTTCGACGCCGGAAGTGTCCGTTCCTTTCCCGCGGATGGCTATCTGCTCGACACCCGGGTGCATGGAATGCCCGGTGGGACCGGCCAGGTGTTCGACTGGTCGCTGGCTGCCGGTGTGCCGCGGGACAAGTTGATTCTAGCCGGCGGGGTCAGCGCCGCCAACGTGGCGCAGGGGGTCGCCGCCTTGCGTCCCGTGGGCGTGGACCTGTCGAGTTCCGTCGAGTCGGCGCCGGGAAAAAAAGACCCTGCTCTGCTCGAACAATTCTTCGAGGTCGTCAGACAGTTGCCGTGGGAGGACAGGTCTTGATCGAACCGGACGAGCGCGGTCGATTCGGCGAGTATGGCGGGCAGTACGTGCCCGAGACGCTGATCGTGCCGCTACGCGAGATGGAGCAGGCCTACCGGGAGGCCCAGGATGATCCGGCCTTCGACAACGAGTTGCAGCGACTGTTCAGGGAGTTTTCCGGCCGGCCCACCGCGCTGACCCATGCCCGTCGGCTCTCCGAGGCGCTGGATGGCGTGCAGGTCTATCTCAAACGGGAGGACCTGAACCATACGGGAGCGCACAAGATCAACAACACCCTGGGCCAGGTGTTGCTGGCTCAACGAATGGGCAAGCAGCGGATCGTGGCCGAGACCGGTGCGGGCCAGCACGGTGTGGCGACCGCCACGGCGGCGGCTATGCTGGGTATTCCTTGTGTGGTCTATATGGGCGCCAAGGACGTCCAGCGTCAGGCGCTCAATGTGATGCGGATGCGACTGATGGGCGCCGAGGTACGGCCCGTCGAGTCCGGCAGCCGGACCCTGAAGGACGCGATCAACGAGGCGATTCGGGATTGGATCACCCACGTCGACGGTACCTATTACCTGCTCGGGTCGGTCGTCGGGCCGCATCCCTATCCCTGGATCGTCCGTGATTTCCAGTCGGTCATCGGTCACGAGGCACGGGATCAGGTCATCGATCGGGTGGGACAGCTTCCCGACTACTGCGTGGCCTGCGTCGGTGGGGGGTCCAACGCGATGGGCCTGTTCCATCCGTTCGTCGAAGATAGCGCGGTGCGACTGATTGGTGTCGAGGCGGCGGGTGAGGGACTAGGAAGACGTCACTCGGCCACCCTGGCTGCCGGTCGTCCGGGTGTCCTTCACGGTACGCTGAGCTACCTGTTGCAGGACGATCACGGGCAGGTGGCGGAGGTGCACTCCGTCTCGGCGGGTCTGGACTACCCGGGGGTAGGCCCCGAGCATAGCGCCTTGATGGAGTCTGGCCGGGCGAGCTATGTGTCGATCACCGACGAACAGGCGATTCGAGCGGTGGTTCGGCTATGCGAGCTGGAGGGCATCTTGCCGGCGCTGGAGAGCGCCCATGCGCTGGCCTACCTGGATCATCCACAGGCACCCTTCGCCCAGGGAGATGTTGTCTTGGTTTGCCTTTCTGGGCGTGGGGACAAGGACATCGAGATTCTCCAGCAGCACGGGGTGGCGCAGTGAGTGGCCCGGAGTTGGCGAGGTTGGCGACGCAGGCGCGGGCGCGTAAACACAAGCTGCTCTTGCCGTTTCTGACGGCTGGCTATCCGGATGCGGAGAGTTTCGTAGAGCTGGTTCCGCGACTGGCGGAGGCCGGGGCCGACATGGTGGAGATCGGCGTCCCCTTCTCTGATCCGCTGGCCGATGGGCGGACCATCGAAGCTGCCTCCTGGGCGGCGCTCGAGCAGGGGATGCATCTTCCGCGGATTTTCGAGCTCTGTGGTCGGATTCACGAGGTCTGTTCGGTGCCGCTGGTGCTGATGGGTTATGCCAACCCGCTGTTGGCCTACGGGCCGGATCGGTTCTTCGAGGATGCCGCCGCAGTCGGTGTGCGTGGCCTGATCGTTCCTGACCTGCCGCCCGAGGAGGCGGGCGACCTCCTGCGCAACTCCGATCCTTGCGGTGTCGCCCGGATCTTTCTCATCGCACCCAACACGCCGGCAGAGCGCATTGTCGAAATCGACCGAGCTGCCAGTGGCCTGCTCTACTGCGTATCGGTCGCCGGGATCACCGGAGCCCGGACGGAGTTGCCGGCCGAGCTGGCGGGGTATCTGGATCGTGTCGGTGGGAACGCCGAGCTGCCGTACGTCGTGGGGTTCGGTATCAGTAGTGGGGAGATCGCAGCTCGGGTGGCCGCTCACGCGGACGGGGTCGTTGTTGGCAGCGCGCTGATGGACGCGGTGAGGGGCGGGTCCGCTGCGGGCGTCGCCTTGATTCGCCAGATGCGTGAGGCGCTGGACCGCAGCTGAAGGTTACTCGAAGAACGTGGGGCGGGGGATCTTGAAGGTCTTGCCGATCCCGACATTGATCCCACTTCTGCCTGTCGTGGCGTAGCCGATATGCGTCCACTTCGGGTGGGCCATGATCCGGAAGTGTCCTCCGTCCCAGCACCAGATCTCGGCTGCTCTCTCGGGACCCGCGCTGGTCAGCCCCTCACCGGACGCCAGCCGCCAGCCAGCCTGATGTGTTCGCATTCCGACGGTGCGGTGTGCGGCGTTGGGACTGTAGTGGCCCCAGTATCCCAACTTGTTCATTTCGTCCAGGTGCCCGGTTATCGCCTTGGTCAGCGGGGGGGAAGCCTCCAGTGGCAGGATGCCCAGGGCCATACGTAGCTCGTTGATCCGGCGCACGCCGTCCAGCGGGCCAGCGCCCATGCCGCTCTCCAGGCCTTTGTTGGTTACATCCATTTGCAGGCCGTAGAAAACGAAAAGCAGAGTCCGGTCGGGCTCGTCGAGTGTGCTCAGCCCGGCGAGGGCCTCCTTGAATTTTCCGCGTGCGAGGTCATCCAGGCGTCTGAGCAGTGGTAGCTGGGTTGGTGAGAATGCGGGGCTGGGTTTGCGATGGGGCTGGAGGAACGTGGTCCGCTCGGCGATACGGTCGGTCAGTTGTTCCAGAGAGTCGAATGTCTGCTGGACATCTTCGAGAGTCTCGAGGCAGTGCTGCGCCGCTCGCAGGATCACGGCGAATTTCTTGCGGGATCGGTTGATCGAAGGCATCACCTTGGAGTAGCCCTTGTACGGCCCTCGAATGGTCACCTTGGGGCCGGGGTTGGGAAACAAATCCTCATCGAGCGACAGCTTGACCGCCTTGGCCCTCAGCGAGTGCCATTTCTTGATCGTGCTGCCTAGTCGGCGGCGGGTGGACTTGGAGAGCGAGGCCTGGATCTTGCGCAGGAGCGCGCTGTGGCGGGCGATGTCGGCCGAACGTAGCCGTGCGATGGTTCGCAGGGCAGAAGGCAGCCTGGCCTTCGAAATCGACTGGTAGGCCGCTTGGCGCACCTGTTTTTGCTCGTCGGCGAGTTGACGCTGAAGTTCTGTTTGGCCTGCGGCCGGTATCGCAAAACAGCAGATTCCCAGAGTGATGGCGAACGTCTTGCGCATGGCAGCAGTATGGGGTATTGACGGATCGATGTCGACCGCGAAAGATTTGCCGAGCAGCGGCTGGATCGTCGGTCCGTTAGAGGATCGGGTCTTCTTCATTTATTCTCCGCTGATCGCGTTGCTCATCGGTGTGGCGTTGAGCTTCTCGCAGGCCAGCCAGGTGACCACGATGCTCGGTGGGAGGGTCGACACTCCGGTCAATTTCTTCATCGCCATCTTCATCTATGCCCATCTGGTGCTGGTCTTGTTCCGCAGCCACGGTAACCAGAAGATATTCAAGCTCCATCCGTGGCGCTTCACCGCCGTTCCCGTTGCTCTGTTCGCCGCCTGTTATTGCTCGATGTGGGTGGCCGCTTTCGTCTTCGTGATCGGGATCTGGTGGGACGTCTATCACTCCGCTCTGCAGACGTTCGGGCTGGGCCGGATCTACGACGCCAAGGCGGGCAACGAGCCGACCGTGGGGCGCCGCCTGGACTACCTGGTCAATATTCTGCGGTATCTCGGCCCGATCCTGGCCGGTGCGACCCTGATGAACCACATCCGCGAATTCGGCATCTTCCGGCACGTCGGCTCGACCTTCTTCACAGCGATACCGGCCAAGGTCCAGTCCAACCAGCGCTATCTGGTTTGGCTG
The DNA here is from genome assembly GCA_964486115.1 of uncultured Planctomycetota bacterium. Classification (GTDB taxonomy): domain Bacteria; phylum Planctomycetota; class JACQVV01; order JACQVV01; family CAZANL01; genus CAZANL01. The sequence continues at coordinate 3,814 of CAZANL010000175.1, read as the reverse complement.
GTCACCGGAGTCGGCCTGCCCTTCCTCGCATACTATATGTTCAGTTACTGGCGCCTGTATCGTCAGGGGTACAAGGTCTCGCCGCAGAAAGTCTGCCTGCTGACCTCCACAGGTATCTGCTCGATTTACAGCTGGGGATTCAACAGCTTCGGTCAGGCGTTCTTCATCATGAACTTCTTTCATGCGCTGCAGTACTTCGCCATCGTCTGGTGGGCCGAGCGCAGGAACGTCACCTCCGTGTTTCGAGTGGGTACGCAGCGCCGGGGCCAGGTGCAGGCCTTCACCTTGTTCATACTCTTGCCATGTGCGTATGGATACTGGGTGGCGACCACTCCCAATGTGCAGAACGACCTGGTTTTTTGCATCGCGCTCGTGGTCTCGATCATGCACTTCTGGTACGACGGCTTCATCTGGTCGGTTCGCAAGAAGCAGATCTGATGCTCGAGGGACTGGCCCGCATCCCCTGGGGAGAGCTCAAGCACGCGTCTGGTGACGCCTCGGATGTGCCGGACCTGATCCGCGCCCTGGCCGGTCCGACGAAGAAGAGGCGGGATGCCGCGCTGACGAAGCTTACCGGCAATATCTTTCACCAGGGCACGAGGTACCAGGCCACCGCATACGCGGTGCCGTTCATCTACGAGCTCCTGTCCAGCGCCCAGACACCCGACCGGGACCAGCTGATCGATCTGGTGCTGTCTCTGGCCCTGGGGTGCGAGGAAGCCTATTTGCTGGGCGGATTCGACGTCGAGACGTTCTACCTGCAGCTGGATGCCTGGGAGCAGGACATGGACGACGAGGAGCGGGCCGACTGCGAGGCGTTCGGCCACTCCCCGGCGGCCGATCGGTCAGCCTACTGCGCGGTGCGGGATGGGGTGGCCCACCTGGTGGCTGCAGCCACCGACGGACTGCCGCAGGTGCGGCGTGCGGCGCTGCATGCTCTGGCCTGGTTTCCCGAGGCGGAGCTGCAGTCGCTGCCCGTGCTTCAGGAACGGGCTGACTGCGACGAAGATCTGGCCGCTCGAGCGACTGCGCTGATAGCGCTGGGGATGCTTGGGGGGCAGGCGGAAGCGGGACCGATCCGCGATGCGGCGGGGGACGAGCGGCTGGTCATTCGCGCGGCTGCCGGTGTGGCGCTGTGTGCACTGCACGACGGGGAGCCGCCGGAGGAGGCGCTCGATCTGCTGCTCGAAGCGCTGCTCGACCACGAGTTGTTCGCGGAAACGGCGGGGGCGATACCCTGGAATCAGGGGGACTTCTCGGGGCTGATCTGCCTGATGCTGAGTCGTGCGGACTGCAGCCCCCGGCTGGTCACCGCTCTGTGCGGGGCCCTGGAGCAGGTCGAACATCAGGCCTCTCTGGGGGTTACGGCATCGCTGCTGCGATTGGTGTTGCGGGGTCGGGTGGAGCCGATCGTCCAGAGCACTCTTGGCTCGCTGTCGGAGTTGGAGCGACAGGCGCTCCGGGCGATTGCGTTGCATGGTGGCTGGCAGGTGGGTGGGCGGCTATTCGAAAGCTACCGCGACCTGATCGAGAGCCACGGCGTTCATCGAACGCAGAAGAAGCTGCGGCGTTTTCTGCGTTGCTAGATGCCTATCCGGGGGGTCGCCCGGAAGCTCAGCGGTTCGGGACCGCCTTGGCCGGTCTCTTCAGCTTCTTCCTGGGGCTGTTGGGCGTCCGGACGAGTTGATCGTCGGACCAGCAGAAGATCTGATTGCGTCCTTGCTCCTTGGCTTCGTAGAGCGCTTCGTCCGCCTTGGCGACCAACGCCTCGGCCGTTTTCATCGAGTTGTCGAACTGGGCGACGCCTATCGACGCGGTGCAGCTCAGGGAGGAGCCGTCCGGGAGCTGGATCTTTTCTGTGGCGATGGCCTGGTGGATTCGCTCGGCCACCACGATCGCGTGGTCCTGAGTCGTCTCTGGCAGCAACAGACACATTTCCTCGCCACCGTAACGAAACGCCATGTCGCATGTTCGCGCTTGTTCCTTGATCACTTTCGCAATGGCCTGGAGACACTGGTCGCCCACCATGTGTCCGTGTGTGTCGTTGACAGCCTTGAAGAAGTCGATGTCGCTGAAGATCAGGCTGAACGTGCCGCCGATTCTGTGGTTCAGCAGGCTCAGTTGGTTCAGCTGGCTGAGGAAGTGGCGCTTGGTGAAAAGCCCGGTCAGTCCATCGATCACAGCTCGGTCGTAGAGTGTTGGAGTCTTCAGCGCTAGCGAGATGTGCTTGAGCAGGTGATGGATCGTTTCTTCGTGCTGATCTATCCGCCGCACCTTCTCCTCGACATCACCTCCGATTCCGGCCTTGATCTGCAGCACGCCCTGTACCGCGCCGTCGGCCATCAGCGGATAGGTCCAGAACAGGTTCTCCCCCTCGGCCAGGCGCAGCACGCAACGGTGCTTGAGAGTCTCGCAGACGTTGGTCAGATCCAGGTCATTTGCCGAGATGTCCTTGCCGAAGCGGGTTCGGAAGCGATGGTGCAGGATGCGGGCCACCGGCTGGCGCTCCTCGTCCAGCATGAAGATCGTGATCCGCTTGCAGTCCACCAGGGAGCCGAGCACGTCGAGCACCTGAGTCCAGATGGCCTCGAACTGGACATCGTCATTGATTATTCGCGAGAGATCGCGCATCGCTGTCAGCAGTTCCATCTCTTTCTGGAGTCGGAGTAGCGACTTGGAGAGGGTTTTCTCTCGCAGGCGCATGCTCGACAGCCTCTCCGACAGGTTGCGTCGCTCGCTGAACAGGATATAGCACCAGCAGGACAATCCGAACGCCATCAACGTGTTGGTCACCAGCGCTGCGTAGAACAGGTCCAACCGCTGCACGAGGAAGAGTCTGGGCGAGGCGAGTTCCCAGTACCGTGCGTACATCAGCAAGAAAAGTGTGGCGATCGGTACGGCGGGCACGATGAGATAGACCAGATCCCAGCGACGATGGGCTAGCCGGCGCAGCCGCATCCGCAGGCGATGGCGCGGTCCTCGGCGACGTTTGATGTCGCGGGGTAACTCCAGCATGGCAGAGCTGTTTTTCTGCTGGTCAATCCAAACTTGCATATCGGGCGATCTTTCTTCCAAGCACCGGCCCGACCCCTGGAACACGTTGCAGGTCCTCGAAACGCTCGAAACGACCCTGGGTTTGACGGGTGACTACGATTCTCTGAGCCAGTGTAGGCCCGACCCCGGGAATGAGCGCGAGTTCGATGCTGCCGGCTCGATTGAGTGCAACGTGATGTGGACGGACCCCCCGGGTCGGACAGACGCTATCGCTCAGCATCCAGTGTGTCGTCGTGACCAGCAGCAGCGTGACCACGCAGCAGCGCATTGCCGTTAACTGGCGGGGGTGATCTGGCCTCATCTCGCACCTCGAGATCAATGGCCGGAAGCAGCTCGCTCAAGGAAGAGTATCACGTCGGGCCTGGGGGATCAAATCAGGATGGCCCAATCGGCATAAAGCTTGCGCTAACCGACAGTAGCGGTATCCTCGGTCCATCATGAAGAAGATCGTCATCGAAGACACCGTCCAGGGGCGGATCATCCGCCTGAGCATCGAGCGGGACGCCACTGCCGAGCAGATCGTGGACAAGCTGAAGAAGCGCTACAAGGGCTTGCGCGAGCAGGATCTCGTGTTGTTACACGGCGAGGCGTTGCTCGAAGCGGGCGACATCGCCTTGGACAAGGTGAAGAATGATGGCGGTGGAAAGGCTGCCCGCTTCGAGCTCTGCATGGTCGAATTGGACGAGGAGCAGGAGGAGGACGAGCAGCAGGAGGAGGACGAGCAGCAGGAGGAGGACGAGCAGCAGGAGGAGGACGAGCA
>CAZANL010000174.1:0-8489 GCA_964486115.1 uncultured Planctomycetota bacterium | reverse complement strand
GTCAGATTGCAGAAATACCTCATGAGGAGCGAGATCTATATCATCCAGTCCGACATAAACATCTGCGGAAACTCGGCGATACTTTCCAGTAGGGCATCCCAGGGCCATGGATCCGGGCCCAGCACTCATCAGCTGGCTCATTCTCGTGACGATACTGACTCATTTCCCACTCCAGCGGTCGCAGTTCAGCACCTACCGAGTTCTTTTCCCGAGGGGTGGCCTTCAGCCCCGCCGGGAGCAACGGTTTCCTGGTAATAGAAGCTGGTTGACCTGGGGTTCCCGAATCAGATCGCGACGGCGGTTTCAGCCGGCTTGCACCGAAAAAGGTGAGGCGCGCGAAACCCAGTTGCCTCTTTAGGTTTTAATGGGGCAGATAGCTTCTGTTTTGTAGGAGAGACCCTGACGATGAAGACAGCGACCCCAATCCTCCAGGCGACCCGCATGGGCCTATTGCTGAGCCTCGCGTTGCTGATCGGGCAGCCCACATCTTTTGGGCAGTCGGCGATGCCACCGACCTCGCCCCCTAAAGCTGGCATAGCCTGGCACGGGACCTGGAAGGGGGGCCTGGCGGAAGCCAAGCGCACTGGAAAGCCAATCATGCTGGTCGCGGCCGCCCCGCAGTGTCACTCGGTACCCGGAGTCTGGTGACCGGGCAAGACAGGGATGGACAGGAGTTTCCTGGCCAACAAGGACGTGATCGCGGCCTCGCGAAAGTTCGTCTGTATTCGCCTGGCAACCTACGAGGATCCGACAGAGAACGAGCTGCTCAAGGGAATCTTCGCCCCGGGCGGCACTCTGCAAAATACCGTCTTCGCGCTCCTCGCGCCCGACGGAAAGACCCAGCTAGTGCGGTCCGGACGCAGTCCTGTCTGGGCCTTTGGCGGACGCAGGGGCCCCGGGATCAATCAACAGCCGCAGTCCTCCATCGAGAAAATGGCACGAGCCATGGAGAGTATTGCGCTCAAGTACCCCGGCAAGGGAAAGCAATCCCAGGCGGCGGCCCAGGTGCCGTACCTCGCCGACCTGGCCCTCGCTCTCAACGTTGCCGCAGCGGATCGCCAGCCTCTGGTGGTGGTCTACTCCAAGGACAAGACCCAACGCGAGATGATCGAGCGAAAGCTCTCCGCGCTCGTGTGGTCCAAGAAGTTCATCGGCCGAGCACAATACGCTCCCGCCAAGGAGCAATCAGCGTTCAGGTCGATCCGTGGCCTCGATGTGTCATCCGGCCTCATCGTGATTCAGCCGGGCACCTTCGGCCTGACCGGAACGGTGATCAGCGCGATATCCGCCGATCTACCGACCGATCGACTCGGTGACGCCCTGGCCAAGGCGCTGGCGCGACACAAACCCAGCACGCTGAGCTACACCCAGCATCGGCGAGAAGGGGAGCGGCAAGGCGTCCTGTGGCAAAGCAAGACGCCTGTGACCGATGGAATGGGCCGGCGGGGCGGCCGGCGGCGCTGATCCGCTGAAATCCCGGCCGCCTTGCCTTACCGCTCGCCCCCCGGGTAGTCCTGGTTCAGCCGCTTGAATCGCTACTCTGAGGGTCACCGAGATACGGTGCGGTTGGGAAAGAGGCCGGACAACAAGCGCCAGCAGTCCTTTCAGTCACTTGAGCTTCTCCTTCAACCGATCGATGCCGGATCTGGCCGATTCAGGCGCCAGCTCTCTGGCCTGGATAAGCGCCCGCAGCGCCTCGTCCGACTGACCCGCGCCAGCCAGCGCCTCGCCCAGGACTCGCCAGTGCTGCCAGACTCTTGGTTCGAGCTGCACCATCTTGCGAAAGTCGCGCAGCGCCAGCTCCGGCTTACCAATCGCAAGATACAGCGTGCCCCGTTCGTAGTAGGCGGGAACGTACCGCGGGTCGAGCTTCAGCGCCTTGGCGAAGTCGGCAAGCCCCGCAGCCCATTGCCCCATCCGCCGGTAAAGATTGCCCCGTTGAGTATAAGGCGCCGGATGGCCGCTTTTCAGTCGAACCCGATATTCCGCGTCAGTCAGGGCGCCCTTGAGATTCCCCAGTTGAGTGCGCACCAGGGACCGGCCTGCGTACGAGGGGGAGTGTTTTGGATTTGACCGCGATAGTAGTACGCCAGCCCGGACAAGGGATCGAGCCGGATCGTGTGGTCGATGGCCGCGCGAGCGTCAACCGGACGCCCTAGCAACAAGAGCGCGTAACCACGCAGTCCGTGTAAGGGCCCATAGTGCTCATCAACCCGGAGACCTCTGTCGCATTCGGCGAGGGTCTCCTTGTAGGCCCCCTGAACCAACAACAGACTAGCCCGTGCGTGGTATGCCGTGGGAAATTCCGGGTTGAGCTCGAGCGCCCTGTCGAAATCGGCCCGCGCACCCTCCGGATCACCTTCATCCAGACGAATCGTGCCTCGAATCACGAGGGCCAGTGGATAGTGCGGCCGGATCCTGAGAGCGAGATTGATCAGCTTGCCCTGGTAGCCATCGGTGTACTTGATGGACGAGAAGACTAACATCTCTTCTATTCCTGGCTTTCCGCGGTGGCGCACACGGATCTGTTCAATGATCTTCGTGTAAGGCTCTCGCTGATCACGGGCCAAGGCGAGGAAAGCGCGAGCCAGATCCTGGGCCATAGGTTTGACACTCCATGGCTTGCCGGGTTCCTGAAACAACTGAAGTGCCCTGTCTCGAGCGGCTCGGACCTGGGCCGTCTCACCCTGATAGTGGAACATGCGTAGCGAGCGGGTCAGATTGATCCGGCCCAGCTGGTGAACGATCCAGCCGTCCCGTGGGCCAACAGCCAGGGCTCGCTGGAAACACCGCTCCGCCCGCTGCAGACGGCCAAGAACACACCATCCGTGCCCGATGATGCGCCAGGCCGACTGGTTCTTCGACTCCTCAGTAACCTCCGTCTCGAAGGCCAGGAGCACGGTCTGCAGCCTTTTCCATTTCTCCAGGATCGCTGAGCCCTTCCTGTAGGACAGCGCATGCGCCTCCTCGATCTGGCGACGCAAGCTCGCCACGCGCCGGGCCAGCGCTTGCTGACGTTCGAGCTGCAACAGCTGCGTCTTGTCGTGCACCTGGCTGGCCTGGATCCTCCCCCGGCTGGCAGCCACGAGTGCGGCGAGGCTGTCGTCCCGACGCAGCCTCAAGGCGTTCTGGCCAGCCACGATCGACTCGGTCCAATCTCCCGCCTTGTAGGCTCTTTCGGCGGTCGCGCGCAAGGTGTCGAAGCGCAGCGTACGGCGATCGCTCCACCACCCAGCGAGGGCCAAGGACAGCGTGACCAGGACTAGCAGCAGCAACAGGGCCAGGCGAGACCGGGAAATCTGTCTGAGGGACAAAACACGCGACAGATCAAACAACGACCCCCTCCCGCTATCAGTGGTCAGGGCCCGACACAGCACCTCGGCAAAAGCGCATCCGTCGGGGTAACGCTGTTCAGGTGAAACCGCCAGGGCGCGGCGGACGACCCCTTCCAAGCCAGGATACTGACACGCCTCTTTGAAGGAGGGGCGCCCCTTGAGGATCTCACTGTAGAGCTGACCTACCGTGCGGCCCAGGAATGGCAGCCTCCCATAGAGCATCTGATACAACATCACACCCAAGGCCCAGACGTCGGCTCGAGCATCCACAGATTGGCATCGTACCTGTTCGGGCGCCATGTATTGCGGGGTGCCCAGGAGCGTGCCGGTTGCCGTCAGAGTTTGCTCATCTGGCGCGCGAGCCAGCCCAAAATCCGTGACGATCGCCCTTCCGCAGGAGTCGACGAGGATATTACTGGGCTTGAGATCACGATGGATCACGCCCTCTCGGTGGGCATGTCCCACCCCGTCGGCGGCCTGACAGAGCAGTTCGAGCCGTGAGCGTAGCGGGGTACCCGCCAAATCGGCCAGGGTGCCCCCCTCGACGAAGCTCATGCTGAGATAGTTGAGCGGGTGGGAAAGACCCTCCACTGCTACCTGACCCACTTCCTGAACTTGAATGATGTGAGGATGTTGCAGACCGGCAGCCAGTCGAGCTTCCCGGAGGAAACGCAGCTGCATCTCGTGCATTCCTGAGAACTGCCGCTGCAGCTTCAGTGCCACCCTGCGACCCAGTCGACCGTCCAGAGCCAGATACACCACCGCCATGCCACCACTACCGAGGCGCCGAAGGACCTTGAAGTAACCGATCTGCTGCCCCGCAGAAAACTGACCGATCGAAAAACCGGACTCGTGATCCACCACCGGCGGGGTCCCTCCTGCCAACCGCTGAAGATGGGCGAAGTCCATTGCCGTCCATTCTATGAAAGCGTCACGCTCTTTGCAGGCCCTATGCGGTAGGATCAACAGGATGCAAGACACGACGATGGGGGGCTCAGACCGACAGTTCCCCGAAACCTGCTGGCAATCGGTTCTGGAGGCTCGTGAGGGCAAGGATCGTACGCATCACCTACAGCAGCTGGTCCAGCGTTACTGGAAGCCGATCTATGCATTCATCCGTGTTTCCTGGAAGAAGTCCAACGAGGAGGCCAAGGATCTGGCCCAGGATTTCTTTGCTCAGGTACTGCTGGATGAAGCCTATTTCGAGGGGGTCGATCCGGTTCGTGGACAGTTTCGGCATTACATCAAGGCCTGCCTGCGCCACTTCCTGCTCGATCAACACAAACGAGAAAAGCGGATCAAGCGGGGTGGTCAACTCGAGATACTCCAGATCGACGAGCAGAAGCTGCCTTTAGTGGCCTCTGGAACCGATCCGGAGGCGGTTTTCCGCCAAGAATGGATCAGAACACTGATCCAGGATGGAGTGGAGGAACTCTCCCGGACAGCCAGCTCTGCAGGACGGGATCGTGCATATCAGCTATTTCGCATGATCGACGTCGACGCCCTGCCGGATCAACGTCCCAGTTATCAGCAGCTTGCTGAGCAGTTTGGCGTCTCACATCAAACGGTCAAGACCGACGTGGACTATGCCCGCCGAGCCTTCAAGCGAGTGCTCTACCTGAACATCCGCTCGTATTGTGAGAACGAGCAGATCGCGGGCAGCGAATATACGGATCTGTTTCCGCTCTAGGATCCGGCGCATACTCTCGACTCAGCGTTGAAGCCTGACAGAGCGAGTGATCGATCTCGAATTTCTCGCCGGATGCCCGGCGGCCTGCCCCACCTGAAAGCCCAGCGAGCTTGGCCCATCGGACGCGGGATTTCAGTCTCACCCGAATAAAATGGAAACTCATGGCAATCTACGGTCACTCACGGTTAACTAAAAGCATGAGTGGTTACCTGAACTTCGACGAGGCCGTGGCTTTCCTCAATACAACCCGCAGCACTCTCTACAAGTGGCTTCGGGCGGGCAAGGTGCCTGGCCATAAATTGGGACGCCAGTGGCGTTTTCTCACCGAAGACCTCCAATCCTGGAGGGATGGCCATGCCCTCCCACCGGAGCTGCGTTCCTCACTCACCGAACTGGCTGGATTATTCAACACGAGACGCTCCCGGGCCGGGAAGGATGTCGTGATGACAACACAGACAATTTCACTGACCGATATTTCCGAGAAGCTGATTGGTGATGCCACCGCCGCCGGAGCCAGCGATGTGCACGTCGTCCCCGATGAGAATGGGTACGCCATTCGGTACCGCGCCAAGGGGCATCTCGAGCAGGTGGTTCAGATCGATGCCTCGACCTTCGAGGCCCTCGATCAACACTGGCGTCGGATCAGCATTGCACTGCGGGGCCAGGACCGACGACGCTTTACGATACACCTGAGCAACGAGGGTGAGATCATCGTCCAGTATCAGAGCCTTCAGACATCACGGGGCACGCGGGTGACTTTGGCGCTCATCCGGCGACAGCGCCTCACGTTTGATCTGTCGGACATTTGTCCAGTTGAGCCGATCGCGTCCGCTCTGCGAACCTGGTTGTCCCGGCCCTATGGACTGCTGATCTGTGCCGGGGGAACAGGCTCAGGAAAAACGACCACCATGTACGCACTGCTTCACGAGGCGGCAAAACAAGAACATCGCGCGGTGTTCTCGATGGAAGATTCGGTCGAGGTGGAGCTGCCGGGCGTCGACCAGGTTGAAGTGGACACCAGCGACGATCGCCAGGTTAGGCAGACCTTCGAATCGATCTTTCGCAGCGACCTGGATGTTCTCGGCATCGGTGGTGGTTACTACAACGACGAGACGATCACCGAGCGGACCGCCTTGTCGGCAGCCAGGACCGGGCACCTGGTCGTGTTGCAGGTCCATGCCAACAATCCCACCGAGGCGATCGAGAAGGTCTGCCAGCGCACAGCGGAGGACATAAGAGATGTTCTGCTGGGGGTCGTCTGGCAGGAGCTGATTCCAGATTCCGACGCACAGGGTCGCACACCCCGGTACGAGCTGATCCACGGCACCCTGTCCAGCTAAGTCATGCGTCTCTTGCCGGCGATCGCTGAACCTCGGCCCGGGCAGCGTCGTCGGCGAGAGGCCAACCCCTGATATGGCAGGTTCTGGAGGAATACGTAGAATGGCGGTCCTGACCCAGGGTTTGGTATCATACGATCTTGGACACTGCACGACTGCCGGCGGTCTGTGACACCCCGGCATCGGGTGGACCTTTCATTACTAGCAGGCCGCGCCCCCGACCAATGACCACCCCACTGCCCGACCCGCGCGCATTCGCGACGACCCACTGGACGATGGTGATCGCGGCCGGAGGCCAGTCTTCCCAGGCGGCGGAGGCCCTGGCGGAGCTGTGCCAGATCTACTGGTTTCCGCTCTACGCCTACGTCCGTCGACGGGGACACGATCCCGACGAGTCCAAGGACCTGACCCAGGCTTTTTTCGCCAAGCTGCTCGAGAAGAACTACCTGGAGGTCGCTCAGCCCGAGCGGGGCCGCTTTCGGGCGTTCCTGATCACGGCCTTCAAGCACTTCCTGCTCAACGAGTGGCAGCGAGAGCAGGCACAAAAGCGCGGCGGCGGCCAGCGTCCGCTGTCGCTGGACTACGAGCACGGGGAGTCGCGTTACCGTCTCGAGCCGGCCGATACGCAGACGCCCGAGACGCTCTACGAGCGCCAGTGGGTGTTGACGCTGCTCGACCAGGTGCTCTCCGGGCTGCGTGCGGAGTTCGAGCGGTCGGGCAAGCTGCGTGAGTTCGAGTGTCTCAAGCCACTGATCACGGCCCGCAGCGATCAGCTGACCAGCACCGATGCCGCCGCCGAGTTGGGCATCTCCCCCGGCGCGGTCAAGAGCGCCTCCCATCGGCTGCGCCTACGCTACCGGGAGCTGCTGCGGACCCACATCGCCAGAACCGTGGACGGCCCGGACGAGGTGGAAGCCGAACTGCAGCAACTATTTGTGGCTCTAGGGAAATGAATCTCATTAAAGTCCGTGACCGCGGAGCCTTTCTTCTTCATAGGTAGGCATGATCAACGAAACCTGTCCCGACTGCGGCGACCCGATCCCCACATCAGCCCCTCAGGGTCTGTGCTCCTACTGCCTGTTGATGGCCGGACTTCAGCAGGCGGACCCGGGTCAGACCGTCCCCCTCGGTGAGGAATCGAACTCCGATGTAGCGGCGGGCACCACGGTGGCCTACTTCGGCGACTACCAGCTGATCTCCGAGATCGCTCGCGGCGGGATGGGCGTCGTTTACAAGGCCCGCCAGGTCAATCTAAACCGGGACGTCGCGCTGAAGATGATTCTCGCCGGGGCGCTGGCCAACGTCGCTGACATCACGCGGTTCCGCACCGAGGCCGAGGCCGCCGCCAATCTCAAGCACCCCAACATCGTCGCGATTCACGAGGTCGGCGAGCACGACGGCCAGCATTACTTTTCGATGGATTACGTCGAGGGGCGCAACCTGGCCCAGCTCAGCCAGGGCCAGCCGCTGGCCCCGGACCGCGCGGCGGCCTACGTCAAGCAGATCGCCGAGGCGATTCACTTTGCGCACCAGCGAGGCACGATCCACCGCGATCTGAAGCCGCAGAACATCCTGATCGACGAGGACGACCAGGTGCGCATCACCGACTTCGGGCTGGCCAAACAGCTCGGCAGCGACTGCGGGGTGACCCGCTCCGGAGATGTGATGGGCAGTCCCAGCTACATGCCGCCCGAGCAGGCCGCGGGGCGCAACGACCAGATCGGCCCCGCCGCAGATGTCTATGCGCTCGGCGCGATCCTCTACGAGCTGATCAGCGGGCGTCCGCCGTTCATCGGTGAGTCGATTGCCGACACACTGCGCCAGGTTGAGCTGGACCTGCCGGCGGATCCGACCACGCTGAACAAGAGCTGCGCGATCGATCTGGCGACGATCGCGATGCGCTGCCTCGAAAAGCAGCCGGCACAGCGGTTCCACTCCGCCCAGCAGCTGGCCGAGGAGCTCGGCCGCTTTCTGGAGCGGGAGCCGATCCAGTCGCGCCCGGTCAGCCGACTACGTCGCCTCGGTTTCTGGGCCCGCAGCCACCCCTGGGTCATCACCACGGCGGCGTCACTGGTGATCCTCGGGCTGTTGATGCTGTCCTATGGCCTGTACAGCAAGACGCAGTTC
>CAZANL010000173.1:1960-8568 GCA_964486115.1 uncultured Planctomycetota bacterium | reverse complement strand
CTACCGAACCAGCACCTCAAGCGGGGCCGGCTTGGCCAAGACGAGACCAAATTCGCCTCAATCGTATCGCGTCGTCGCTCTCCACGATGGAAACGTCACCCTCGATGTTCACATCGCTCAGGAGCAGTTCAATATCCATCACGTCCAACCCCTTCCAGAAAACGAATTGCTCCTTGTTTGCAGCCGATCCCGGCGCAACGGTCCAGACGACTTCGAAAAGAACGGCCGGGTGTATTCGTCCGAGGGGCAATTGGTCCGTGAAATCTTGCTCGGTGATGGAATCCAAAGCGTCCAAACAACATCTACGGGAACGATCTGGACGAGTTTTTTCGATGAGGGCGTCTTTGGAAACTATGGCTGGAATGATCCGGTCGGCTCTTCCGGGCTTGTCGCATGGGATTCGGGTGGCGACAAACTCTACGAATTTCAACCTGCCGACGGACTGGATTACATTTGCGATTGCTACGCATTGAACGTCGAATCCGATTCAAGCACTTGGCTGTACTACTACACGGAGTTCCCACTCGTTCACCTGCGAGATCAGCAGCTCGAATCGCACTGGTCCATCCCGATCGAGGGCAGCAGTGCGTTCGCCGTATCGCGGGGGTTCGCGCTGTTTGCGGGTGGGTATGACAAACGAGATGATTACCACCTGTTTGAGCTGTCAGGTGATGGCATAAGCAAGATCGCCCAACTCACGCTAACCGACGAAAACGGCAACCGGCTCCTTGCCGAATGGGCGATCGCCCGATCCGAGGCGTTGTATATCGGTCGCAACAGTCGAGTATATCGGTGTGATATTCAGACGGCAGCTGCCGTGTGAATGCACTCCCAGATCTGCCGCGAACCTGATCCACCTGTTCGATGGGACCCGGGCTCGGGTAACGGACACCCTGTCCCGATAACCGGACACGCGACACCGTACGTCTCGTTCACGTGGCCTGCCTCCGGGGGGGCCTCCCGACAGCTGAAAGCACCCAGACCACGTCCGCCGATCCTCTCGGTCGATTCCGCGCAAGGGGTGACGAGGCCCTCGAGGCACGCTCACCCGCCCTTCAGGCGACCGGTGGCCCTCCCCGGGCCTCCGCTGACCCGAGATGAGTTGATGGCCGACGCGCTACAGATCTTTCATCGAGCGGGCACCTCTGACCGGCACGGATCTTGCATTGTGTCGGCCGTCGCCCCCCCTGGAGAAAACTGATGGAAAGATATTGGCTGATCGGGTCGATCCTCGTCGGGCTGGTGCCGACCACCGCACAGGCGGACATCTTCACCCTCAAGGGTGGTGGCCAGATCGAGGGCAAGATCGAGTCCGAGACCCCCACGACCTACAATCTCATCGTCCGTAGGCAGAACCTACGCGCCAGCCTGGCGGTGCTAAAGACCAACGTGCTCTCGATCAAGCGTCAGGCCAAGACCGGCTTCGAGCGACTGCAGGAGAGCTACCGCCGTCGTGAACAGCATGCCGTCCGAGCTCGGGATCCGCTGGCCTGGGAAAGCCTGGCCAGCTGGTGCCAGACCCGCAAGCTGAACCGGGAGCACCGTTTCGCACTGGCCTCGGCGCTGATGCTCCGCCGACTGGACACCGTCAAGCTCGGCACGGCCGAGGCGTGGCCCCCCCCGGCCCCCGGGGGCCGGGGGAAAAACATCGCCGGCGGAACCCCGACCAGCGAGGAAGAGGCGCTGCGCAAGGACCCGAACCATCTCGCGGCTCGCCGCGCCCTCGGATTTCGCCGCCATGGCGGAGCGTGGCTCACACGGGAGCAGTATCGGGAGACTCTGGACCGCGAGATGCGCCTCAAGGGGTACGTCCGCTACCAGGGCAAGTGGTACACCGCGGAGGCGGCCACTGCGCTGGCCAAGCTCAAGGAGCTGGCCATCCGGCGCCGGCTGCAGCAGCTCGAGCTGAAGCTGGCTCACCTGACTGGACGCCTGGAGCGTCAGGAAAAGAGCACGCTCGCGCTGGCTCGGCATCTCTCCGCCCTCGAGAAAGCTCACACGGAGGCGCTGAAGGCTCACGCACTGGCTGCCGAGCGGGAATTGCGCGCGCTGGAACGGCGCATCCACTTGCTCGAGGTGAGTCTCGCTCACCGGTAGCCCAGTTGGGCCACCACCCGGAATTCGGGTCCAGCTGTGCCTGGGGCCGGCCGTCCGCGAACGCAGCGCCTCGCGCCAGCCCTACCGTAGTCCGTGTGAACGGCTGGACCCGACCCAGACGATTTGCTACACTAAGAGTGTCTGGCCGTGTCATCTGCCAGTCATTGAAACAAGGGAAGTAGACCATGAAGAACCTGCTGCTCGCAGCCACCCTGTGTGCGCTCCTTGCTCCCGCGACCCTGGCATTGAGCGTCGACGACGTCATCATGCTGCATCAAGCCGGCGTCAGCGCCGAGACTATCCAGACCCAGATCGACGTCACCGGCGTAACCTTTCATCTCAAGGCGACCGACATTGCCAGGCTGGCCAAGGCCAAGATTCCCCCCGCCCTGATCCAGCATATGATCAAGACTGCGGCCAAGAACAAGCCAGTCGTGACACCACCCAACCCGGTCCAGCCGCAACCCCGGCAACCGGCTCACTTCGGCTATTACTCGCAACCCTACATCCCTAGCTACAGCTACTATGGCTTGGCATCGCCGTCGTTCTACGACACCACGGTGCTGAGCAGTAATTCGCTGTTCCTACACCAGGCGGCGACCTCGTTGGGCCTGTCGACACTGACCACGACGTTCGGCAGCGACAACACCTACAGCGGTACCTTCTCGGGAACCCTGCCGACCAGCAGCGGCTTCACTTTCACTTCCGGCTCATCGTTCACCTTCACGCCCGACACCGGCACGTCCACGACCAGCAGCACCACCACGACAACGCTGAGTCTGGGCCTGCAGCGCGGAGGGACCCTGACGCCGTTCAAGATGCTCGGTTCCAAGTAGCCCGGCAGACCGAATCGGTTGCGCGTCGCCCTCATCCATGACTGGCTGACGGGGATGCGGGGTGGCGAGAAGTGCCTCGAGATCTTCTGCGAGCACTTTCCGGAGGCTCCGGTCTACACCCTGTTCCATGTGCCGGGTTCTGTATCGCAGACGATCGAGCGCCATCCGATCCACACCTCTTTCCTGCAGAACTTTCCGGGTATCGAGCGACACTATCGCAACTACCTGCCCTGGTTTCCGCGAGCCATCGAGTCGTTCGACTTCTCGGACTACGATCTGCTGATCTCCTCGAGCCACTGTGTGGCCAAGAGTGTCCGGCGACCAGAGACGGCCGTCCACCTGTGTTACATCTTCACCCCGATGCGCTACATCTGGGACATGGTGGACATCTACTTCTCGGGCAAGAAACGACTGCTCCGCCCGCTGGTCAAGCCACTGATCGAGAGGCTCAGGCGCTGGGACCGCCGCAGCGCCGAGCGCGTCTCGCAGTTCGTGGCCATCAGCGACTTCGTCGCCGAGCGCGTCTCGCGCACCTACGGATGCGAGGCCCGCGTGGTCTATCCACCCGTCGATACCGAGCGCTACGGGCTCTCACACGAGCTCGGCGAGCATTACCTGATGGTGGCTGCAG
The DNA here is from genome assembly GCA_964486115.1 of uncultured Planctomycetota bacterium. Classification (GTDB taxonomy): domain Bacteria; phylum Planctomycetota; class JACQVV01; order JACQVV01; family CAZANL01; genus CAZANL01. Next base: position 5,004 of record CAZANL010000173.1, on the reverse strand, counting down.
AGGCTGCTTACAAGCGAGCCGACCTGGCGATGGAGGCCTTCCGCAAGCTAGGCATCGAGTTGGTGATCGTTGGCAAGCGGCAGGACCAGAATCCACTGGCCAAGCAGGCGCCGAGTAACGTCCACTTTCGCGGCTTCGTTCCGGATGCGGAACTCGAGCATCTGTATCGAACGGCACGCGGGTTCCTCCTGCCCTGCCAGGAGGAGTTCGGCATCGCGGCCGTTGAGGCGATGGCCTGCGGCAAGCCGGTCGTGGCACTGGGCGCAGGCGCGGCGCTCGAGACCGTCATCGGCGCCACGACGGGCGGCGATTCCCCGGAGCACCCGACGGGGGTCCATTTCTATCCCGAGGCGGTCGACCCGCTGGTGGATGCCGTGCGTTTTCTGGAGGACAACCGCGAGCTGTTCGACCCCTGCGCCATCCGTCAGCACGCCCTACGATTTGGAGAAGCGCGCTTCCGGGAACAGATCCTGTCGGAGATCGATCGGCTGGTCAGCAGCTCCTGACGCTCGGCGACTGAAAGGCATTTCGCACGTCGACTTCATTTCGACTGTTGCGCCTCGGACTCGGGCTTGGGGCAGACGATGACCCAGCCCTCCTGAGGTCGGGCCGACTTCACCTGGATCTGGCAACCGGCCCGGCCCGCCCGGACCAGCTCGAAGCTGGCGAACCGATAGGGCACGCTCAGGTAAACTCCACGCCCTTTTGAGTCGTAGGCCGGCACCATCATCGCGAAATGCAGGTGCGGCGTACCGCTACGCCCCGAGTTGCCGACCTGCCCGAGCAGCTGGCCTCGCCGCACGGCCTGCCCGACCTTGACCTTCACGCTCCCCTGCTTGAGGTGTCCGTAGGTCGTGCACTCGCCGCTGGCGTGCCGGATCGTCACGCTGTTGGCCTTGTCGAAACCGCCCATCCGCCCGAGCCGCATGTCGGGATGCCCGCCCTCGGCCTGGATCACCTTTCCCGGAGCGGCGGCATAGATCTTGGCCCCAAAACCATGGTAGTCGGCCGTCGAACGCGCGCGGCGCCCGGCAAACGGCTCATTCCGCTGATCCACCCGGAGAAAATCGATCGCGAAGAGCGCGAAGACCTTCGCCTTGTGGTGCCGGCTGGTGTCGACCCACCCGATCCAGCGTCCTTCGAACGGTGGGCTGAGCGGTGTGCGAGGCGAGCGCCGGGCCAGAATACGCTCTATTCGCCGGATCGCGCCCCTGTGCCTGGCGTCAGCCGCCAGAACCTCGACCAGCAGCTTGTGTTCTTCTGGAAACAGCGAGTGCTCGCGACAGAAGTCGGCCAGCTCAACCCGCTTGCCGTGATCGTTCGCCGAGAGCACCGCAAGTCGCTCCGTCAGGACCCGACGCGCATCGGCCCAGGCACCCTTGACTTGCATGAAACCAAGCGCCTTGCGCGCATAGGCGTTGTCCGGCTCCAGCTCCAGCGCCTTCTCGAAAGCCGCCACCGCCTCCGGCATCAGACGTTGCCCTCGACACCACTTGCCCAGTCCGACATATCCGGCCGCCGTCCGTGGGATCGCCCCCAGCTTCTTCTGGTGCCCCACCCGGCGCGCATTCCAGTCGGGATCGGTTTCGGTGAGACTCTGGATCTGGCCCCAGGAAACCCGCACACCGTCCAGTTCGACCCCGCTACTGCGGTAGGTCAGCGGGCCCTCGAGGTCCTTGCCGTCCCCGGCAAGCGCCAGGTCCAAGGGCAGGACCAGACAAAGGAGGGGCAGCGTGAGTCGAAACATGCAAACCTCGTTAGGTTCGGTTGGACAACCTGGCGCGGGCTGCCACTAGTCTAGACCGCAGCCCCGATGAGCGCCAGAATCTCGCGCCCCATCGAGTCCCAGCTGTAGCGAGCCGCCTGCGCGCGGCCCCGATCAGCCATCTCCGCTGCCAGCGGCGGACTCTCGAGGATACGCGCCATCTGCTCGGCCATCTGAGCCGGCTGGTCGGGGTCGGCGTACAGCGCCGCATCACCCAGCACCTCCGGCAGACAGCTAGCTCGCGACGAGACGACCGGCGTGCCCGCCAACATCGCCTCCAGCGGTGGGTACCCGAAGCCCTCGGAAAAACTCGGAAAGAGGAAAACGCTGGCCCGCGCATAACGCCGAACCAGCTCCTCCTGGGAGAGAAAAGGGTGCCACTCGATCCACTCTTGACCGGACACCTGCCGACCCAGTCGCTCACCCAGCTGACCGACCAGCACAAGGCGCCCATCGAAGCCACTGGCCCTCAGGCGAACCATCGCGCGCAGCGCCCCCCCGACGTTCTTGTGCGGTTTCTCGTTGACCAGGCACAGCACCTCGCGGCGGCGCGACTCGTCCGGGGGCAGCTCCACACCCAACCCGACGCCCGACGGGACCACGGCGATTCGATCCGCCGAGAGGCCGAAACGCTGGCGTAGCCTGGCGGCGACGTATTCGGTCTCGGTCACCACCCGCGCCGCACGGTGGACTCCTCGACCGACAACCAGATCGTAGTAGGCGCGATAGCGCCAGTTGCGCATCCCCCGCCAGAGCTGGGTCAGGTCGTGAACGGTCTGGATGTGCGGGCACGCCCCCACCGGCGGCGCAAAGTAGGTTGGCGAATAGTAGAGGTCCGCACCCAGCCGCCCCAGCATTCGGGGCAAGGCCCACAGCTCACGTACACCGTAGAGCTTCAACTCCACCGCTTTGGCCGTCGCGCGGGGGAATGGCGCCGTCTGTTCGGCAACGAAGGAGCCCTGGTGCAAAACGACATAGTCGTTGTCGGTGTCCCGACGGAGCAGTTCCAGCAACAGATGATGGGCATACCGGCTGATGCCATGCATCTGAGGGGTGATCATCCGGGCTTCGAAAACGATGCGCGCCATGGTGTCCTGCCCGCAGTCTAGCAGCCTGGCAACAAACTGCCATCAGGCTCCGCTGCGGAACTGATTGACGGCACCTGCGCGTGAGAACCGGCCCGAACAGTCGGCTCGCGCATCCTATCCGCGAGGGACTGACTCAGCGCCAGACGACGTCGCTGGTATTGGCGTCCGAAACCGAGCCGCAGTAGACCGGG
>CAZANL010000173.1:0-1910 GCA_964486115.1 uncultured Planctomycetota bacterium | reverse complement strand
TCCAGATCAACACGCGGTAACCCTGGTGGAAGCGATACCAGCAGGTCTGCCTGCGAATCACCACCCGCTTCATTCCTCGCAGGTCGAGCGTCTCGGCCGGAATGATGAAATGGGAGATGCGGATGCCACGATCCTCATAGAACACCAGACCCGCCGGATGTTGATTGACCGAACTCATACGGGCACCGAGCAGGTTCCAGCCATTGTCGGCCAGCGTGATCGGCTGCCCCAGACGATCGGCGATCCAGCTCGCGAGCGCTTGCCGGTCGGGGGTGACCACCTCGTACGGCGCCTCTTTCTGTTCGAGATAGTGGGTATGGGTCTGGACCATGTCCCGTGACGGGGTCCAGACCGGCCTGATCGCCTGCCGGTAGGTGATCCCCAGCCCGATCGCCAGCATCAGGGCCGCCGCGACCAGATAACGCCGCCAGTTCCAGCTGACCGGCGCCGGCACCTCGAGGGAAGACTCGATCCGATCGCGCAAGGCAGCCGGGGCCGTGACGGCCTGACCGCTGCGCAGCAAAGAACCCCGAATCAACCCATCCAGTGCTGCCTGCTGCTGACACACGGGGCACTCGGCCAGATGTGCGTCGATCTGCTCGCGCTCCTGCTCGCGCACCTCCCCGACCAGGTAGAGGTCGCTCAGCTCCTCGAACCGTTCACAGCTCATTTGCTTGTTCCTGAGGAGTCATGATCAAACCGATCCGGCTGGCGTGTGGCGCCAAGCGCTCGCGGAGCACCGCGCGGGCCCGCGAGATTCTCGACCGAACCGTGCCCACCGGACATCCCATCACCTCGGAAACGTCCCGATAGCTGAGCCCTTCGACGTCACAGAGCACCAGCGCCTGGCGAAATTCTTCCCCCAGGTCGCGGAGTTCGCGCAATACCTCCTGATCGAAGTTCTCGACCAACTCCCCGATAGGCTCCTCCGCCTCTTGCTCGGGGTCCGCCACCACGTCCAGCGGAACCGTTCCGGGACGGTTGACATCCCGACGGTGATGGTCGATCTGGAGATTGCGAACGATCGTAAAAAGCCAAGCGCGTATGTTGGTACCCGCCGAATAGGAGCTGAATGCTCGAAACGCTTTCAGGTAAACATCTTGAGTCAGATCCTCCGCAAGGGAATGGTTTCCCGTGAGCTGGAGCGCATAGCGAAACACCGCGTCCAGGTGCGGGAGAGCTTCCCTGTCGAACGCTTCTCGAGCGTCGGAGGTCGTCTCACTCATAAAAGTAAACGTTTCATCTCGCCGGGTTAGTTCCAGAAATCACCGAGTTCGGCGGAGTATTGTAGGGTATGGCCGGACAAGGCAAAGTGCGTATTGCCCTGGCATTCGGGTGACCAGGCACTATCCTAGAGCCACGAAATTCACGTAAAGCCATGGGTGTCAAGGAGTTCATCACACAAGCCGGGCCCGCAGAGGACTACTTCTATGGGGTCGGAGCGCTCGGCGCCGCAGGCCGAGAGGAGGAACTTGCGGCTCTCCTCGAGGCCTACCTCGAAACCGGACATCCGGCCGAGCCGCTCTACGAGACCGTTCTCCAGCTCTATCTGTTCGCCGGATATCCTCGAGCAATCAACGCGCTGAGCGTGCTCCATGGTGCTCGGGAGAAGGCCGGCTTGGGACCTCTCAGGGACTACCCCGAACCCACAGGTCAATCCCTGTGCGAGTGGCGCGAGCGAGGAGAGGCCTTGTGCGCCTCGATCTACGGCCGGAACTTCGCGACGCTGCAAGAGCGCATGCGGGCGCTCTCACCCGAGCTGGCAACCTGGATGATCCTCGAGGGGTACGGCAAGGTGCTCTCGCGACCGGCCCTGCCGGCTGACGGCCGCGAGTGCTCGGTCATCGGCGCGCTGATCGCGCTGGGTGCCGAACGTCAGCTGACCAGCCATCTGCTAGGGAGCCTAAATC
>CAZANL010000172.1:0-8618 GCA_964486115.1 uncultured Planctomycetota bacterium | reverse complement strand
GCAGCACGGGCGACGGAGGACGCGATGACCTTACCCACAACTGCCGAGACGATCAGGAGTGGGCAGACCACTCTCCTGGTCGAAGACGACGAGCAACTCAGACTCCTGGCTGGACGGATTCTGCAGAGCCACGGGTATCAGGTGATCATGGCCCGCACCGGCGCCGAAGCACTGTTCGTATCCGAGCGACACGAGGGCCCGATACACCTCCTGTTGAGCGACGTCGTCATGCCGCACATGAAGGGGACCGAGATGGCCTTGCGGCTCACGCGCCAGAGGCCCGACATGGCCATCCTGCTGATGAGTGGCCATCCGGAAGACACCCTCGGGATCGGTCCGGGAGTTCCTTTCATCCAGAAGCCTTTCACACCGGACGGGCTGCTGCGCAGGGTGGCCACAGTACTCGCGGATACGGCGCCGAAGGTGTGATCGGCTCACGGCCTGTGGGTCCCTCTTCGATTGCCACACTGTGGCCCCGAGAGGACCTCCACCCCGCACTCATTCGGCGCCCCGCAACCGCGGACGGACGTGCTCGGCATCGAGCTGGCCACGCTCGTCGAGCGACCCGCCAGAGCATGTTACTGCTTTTCCCAGGCAGACAGAATGGCGGAGGGGTTGCAGCGCGTTCTCGCGAACGATACCATCAGTATTCCTGGACCGCCTGGAACCGACCAGGCGGGAAACCCATTTTGAATTCAGACCGAGAGCGGTAAGGAGTAGCAGAACGGTGTCCATCCACACGATCGGCGAAGGGTCGTCGCCTGGGACCAAGCCAGCAGCCCGAACGATTCTGCTGGTCGACGATGAATCACAGGTTCGAGCGGTACTTCGGCGGACGCTAGAGACCCGCGGACATGAGATTATCGAGGCCAGTGGAGTCACACTGGCCATGGAGGTCCTCGACTCGCAGATCGTGCATCTCCTCCTGTGTGACATCAACCTGGAGGACGGCAACGGACTGGAGTTGGTGGCCAAGCTGGGCCCCAGAATCCCCGACCTGGCCGTGGTGATGGTCACGTCCTCGAGCGATGTGTCGATCGCCGTGGAAGCGCTCACCTGCGGCGCCTATGGCTATGTGATCAAGCCATTCCGGATGGATGAGATCTTGATCCAGGTAGACAACGCCCTCCGACGGAGGGACCTCGAAATCGCCTACCGGGACAGAGAAGCAACGCTACAACAGCGGGTGCGGCAGGCCACCGGCGCCTTGCGCAAGACACAGGAAGAGGTCGTCTTCAGGCTCGTCGCGGCCGCCGGTTATCGTGACAACGAAACCGGGGCTCACATCCGACGAATCGGACTGTACAGCGCACAGCTTGCCCGGCTCCTGTACTGGAACCAGGATCTCGTCGACACGATCCGGCTGGCGGCGCCGATGCACGATGTGGGCAAGATCGGTATTCCCGACCGCATCCTGCAGAAGCCGGGTAAGCTGGACCCCGATGAATGGAGTGTCATGCAGACACACTCCGCTCTCGGCGAAGAGCTGCTGAAGGGGAGCGACATCCCGTCTCTGATGATGGCCTCGCGAATCGCGCGCAGCCACCACGAGCGCTGGAACGGGACGGGATATCCAGACCAACTAGCCGGAGAGGGAATCCCGGTCGAGGCGCGAATCGTCGGCCTGGTCGACGTCTACGACGCGCTCACACATGCGCGGTGCTACAAACCCGCCTGGCCAGAGGAGAAAGCGCTGGCCCTGATCGAGGAAGAAGCCGGCCAGCACTTCGACCCGACGCTGGCACAGCTGTTCATCGACCACCACCGCGAGATCCAGTCGATTCGGTTGTCCCTCGAGGATGATTTACAGCACAGCACCGGTCGGCCAGCCTCGCCGTAGCCAGGCACTGGCTCGCATCCAGAAGAGTCCGCATCCAGACGTGTCCTGATCCGCCTCGACACCTGCGAGGCCAGATCGGCGGTCCAGCTGTGCCTGTCCACCTCCGAGCTGAGAGCCAGCCGTTCCCCGGCGGTCATCACGGCTCGAAGCTGCGCTCAGTCCTGATCGAGACGTTCTAGCTGCCTGGTCAGATCAGCCCTGGCCGACGGAGACGCCAGGCGACGGGCCAGGCTGAGGACCTGACGGGCCTCCGGCCGCTCTCCCAGCCGGGCCAGGACCTGACCTAGCCGAGATGCCCCCGCCAGTCGCCAGGCCGTTTCACGCGGTAGCGCAGCAAGTCCCCTCGCGCACGCGCCAGCTTACCGGCCGCTAGCAGTAATCGTCCACGATGGTAAAGCGCTTGCGCATCTCCCGGGACCAGTCCCAGTACTCGAGTCAGATCGGCTACCGCCTGCAGAGTCCGCCCGGATGCCTCGTGCACCCTGGCTCGATTCTGATAGTGCGTCGGGTCCCGAGGATCCAACGCGACGGCTCGGTCCAGGTCCACCTTGGCCCGCGGCAAATCGCCCTGCCGGATGAGGATCACTCCACGGTTGGTATAGGCTGCGGCCAACTGGGAATTGAGCTCGATCGCCCTGGAACAGTCCGCCAACGCAGGTCCTTCGAGACCCAGCTTGAACCGCACGAGCGCCCGGGTGCTGTATGCCCTCGCAAACTCGGGATTCAGCGCGGTCGCGCGCTCCAGATCCCCCAGGGCCGCCTCGAGTTCTCCGCGTGCAATCAGACAGGAGGCCCGCGCGTTGTAGGCCAGTTCCATCCGCGGGTCGAGTGCGATGGCCCGAGCATAGTCCCGAAGTGCCTCGTCGAGATTCCGCATCAGGTGATGCGTCCCTCCCCGTACAAAGTGAGCCAGAGCATCTTGAGGGCGACGTGACAGCAGCCTGTCGAGGCAGGCGATGCGCTCCGCTCCGGGATGAAGCCAGCACTCGATCATCCAGAACTCTTCGTTACCGGGCTGATCGGCGAAACGTTTCCGTCCCCCCCGACACAGATTCAGCGCCCCTTCACGGTCATCGGCGACCAGTGCACGATAAGCTTGGGCCACCATCCGCTCCACCGGACGCCCGCCGCTCCATGACCCCACCGGGCGCTTGAAGCAGACCAACGCCTTGCGCACGTTTTCCCGATAGCGCCGCACCAGCCACTGTTCTCCGGGCGATATCAGCCAGCGGTCTCGCAGCGCGCGATCGAGGTAGAGCCGCCCCAGATAATAGGCCGACCCGCCATCAGCTGGATCCAGCTGGGAAGCACGGCTGAGTGCCTCGACCGCCGCCGGCTCTCGACCGAGAAAGTACTCCCCCATCCCCAGCAGGGCCCACAACTCCTGAGACGCGTCCGGCTTCCTGGACAGCGCACGTAACCGACCCACGGTCCTGACCAGGGCCGGCCGTTGAGTTTCCAGACGAGGCTCGTGCAGATAGCGATAGGCTGGATATTTCATGATCGACGATCGCAGGGCACCCAGTCCGGTCCCCGGCCGCGTCGGCCCAACAGCCGGAATCGGCTCAGGCGAGCGGCCCGTTCCACGAGTGCCGATCAGCTGGTACACCCCCGCAGCGAGCAACAGCATAGCCACCCCACCAACCACTAGCCTGGCGCGCCGCGGTCGTCTAGCAGAACCACTCAGACATCGGGCAATCTCGTCTGCAAACTCTGTCGCCGAGGCATGTCGCCGCGACGGCTCTTTCCGCAGAGCCTTGATGCAGACCCGTCCCAGCTGGCCTGGTGGCACAGGAGGCAGCTCCCCGTAGCAGATCGCTTCGAAACGCTCCGCCGGGGTTTCACCCTCGAACGGAAGCCGGTCACAAAGTAGCTGGTAAAGCAACACGCCCAGCGCCCAGATGTCCGTCGCCGGGCCGATCTGATCCCGTCGCCCTTGCACCTGCTCGGGCGCCATGTAGTCCGGCGTCCCGAGCGCCTGTCCGGTTGCCGTCTGTTGTGATGCCCCATGGCCGACAAGGCAGGCCAGGCCAAAGTCACAGATCGCCGGATTTCCATCGGGCCCCAGAAGAATGTTGCTCGGCTTCAGATCGCGGTGAACGATCCCTCGCTGATGTGCATGCTCCAGCGCCAGTGCGACCCGCAATAGGATCGCAGCACCAGCGTCGGACGTCAGACCATCGAGGGCCTGTGCCAGGTTGCCTCCAGCCCGCAACTCCAGCACCAGGTATGGGATCGCAGGCTGATCCGGGTCAATCTCGTGAACCCCCCAATCCAGCAGCTTGACGATGTCTGGGTGATGCAGCTGCGCTGCCATGCTGGCCTCTTGTTCGAAGCGCGCGAGTTGATCGCAACCCAGCATGACCTTCCGCGCCACCTGACGATCGAGCACCTCGTCCAGCGCGCGAAAAACCGCCCCCATCCCCCCCTGGTCGATCTTGTCGAGAATCCGGTACTGACCGATTCGCTCTCCGCTCTCCGGCAACGCCACCGTCTGCTCCATTTCACGTAGAAAGCAGCGGATCCGATCGAAGGCACGGGCGCGCGAGTTCATCCGAGTATCTGCCGAAGCTCCCCTTCGAGTTCCTCTCCATCGGCAAGATAGGCCTGAACCTCCTCGATCAAGATTCCTCGCAGTTTCTGCCGGCAGTAGGCCAGCCGTCGGCCGACCTGGCTGTCAGACAACCCGAGCGTGGCTCCGACTTCGTCCTGGGTCTGCTCCTCACCGAAGAAATAGCAGTGGAACACCTCGAAATAGCCCGGCTTGCTCGACAAACGCTGCTCGAGAAGCGCCAGGGCCCGAGCCAGCAGCTCATCATTCCAGGCCCGATCGAAAACCACCTCGGGATTCTCGTCTGCAGAGACATCCAGGTCGAGCGCCTCGATGTACGAGAACTCGCGACGATCGGCTCCTGGCTGTCGAGCGGCCTCGTAACGCGAAACGTCGATCAGGAAGTTGCCCACAGAGCGCTTCAGGAATCCACGAAAACTACCCCGCGAAGGTTCGAGTTGCGTCAGGGAATCTTTCTCGATCAGACGGGTGAAAAACTGCTGTGTCTGGTCCTTGGCGTCCTCGACCGAACGTCCGTGAGCGCGGATGTAGAAATAGACCGGCTTCCAGTAACGTTCGATCAACTGCTCGAGGTGTAGGCGGTGCGAAGGGTTTTCGAGATCCCCAGCTGCCAGGATTGCGGACCACGCTGTGCTAGGGAACGCGCGCTCCTTCCCCCCAATGTCGGTCTCCATGTGCAAAGTATAGCCGTTTTTTCACAGAAAAATCGCAGAGGCCGCGCCCATTCGACGTATTGCCTGCCCGATCGGTTCTGAGCCACAAGGAGACCACATGAGCACACGCTTGATCAAATTCGCCACCCTCTGTCTGATTGCCCTGACGGTCAGCGCCGCCTCTGGTGACGAATCGACACTCCGGGTGGGCGCCGGAATCTATGACATCACCGGTCCCGTCGCCGAAGCCGGCATGATGGGCTACGCCATGCTCCAGCAGCGGGCGGCGGGCCTTCACATGCGGCTGATGTCGCGGGCGTTCATCTTCGAGAGTCCCCACACCGGCAAACGGGTCGTCTTCGTCAGCGTCGATCAGGCGATGATCTGCCAGGGAATCAAGCAACACGTCGTGGCCAAGCTGGCCGAGCGATTCGGCAAGACATACACCGAGCGCAACGTGCTCCTGAGCGCGACGCACACCCACAGCGGACCCGGCGGATACTCGCACTACACGCTGTACAACCTGATCTCCGGTGGGTACGACCGGCAGAACTTCAGGGCGATCGTCAAGGGCATCTTCCATTCGATGGTCAGGGCTCACGACAATCTGGCTCCTGGCCGGATCCTCATCGCCAGCGGACATCTGACCGATGCCAGCTACAACCGGTCGCTGCCGGCCTACCTGAAGAACCCCGTGTCGGAGCGGGCCAAATATGCCCACGCCGTCGACACCAAGATGACCCTCCTGCGACTTGAGTCGGCCGATGGCCGCGAGCTGGGCATGATCAACTGGTTTCCGGTCCACACGACGAGCCTGGGCAACAGTCATCGCCTGGTCTCCAGCGACAACAAGGGGTACGCCAGCTATCTGTTCGAGCGAGCCAAGAAGGGCGATCACCGCCGGGCCCACAGCTTCGTCGCCGCATTCTCCCAGGCCAACGAGGGAGACGCCTCACCGAACCTCTGGGGAACCCCCGACCACACCCACGACCACGCCCGCAACGTGGTCATCGGCCGGCGTCAGTACCACAAGGCCGTAGCGCTCTATGACGGAGCACACGAATCGTTGACCGCAGAGGTGGACCATCGTCACAGCTTCATCGACTTCTCCAAGCTAGCCGTGCGCAAGGAGTGGACGGCTGGACACGGCCCACGCAAGCTAGGGATGGCCGCGCTGGGCCTGTCCAAGGTTGCCGGGGCCCCCGAAGACGGCCCCGGCCTGGGCGCTCCTTTCAAGGAGGGGCTGACTTTCGGACCCCACTTTCCGTTCAGTCTGCGACCCGAGCTGCAGCCGCTTCATGGCAAGAAGCTGTTACTGCTGGTGATAAGACGTCAGCTGTCCCATCCCTGGACACCGGAGGTCCTGCCGCTGCAGATCCTGAGGATCGGACAGCTGGCAATCGTCGGCGCGCCATTCGAGCTGACGACGATGACCGGCCGGCGGATCCGCGAGACCGAGGGCAAGGCGCTGACCGCCAAGGGCGTCCGACATCTGGTCATCGCTGGCCTGGCGAATGCCTATGCGGGGTATGTCGCGACGCGCGAGGAGTACGAAATACAGCACTATGAAGGTGCCTCGACCCACTTCGGTCCGTATACGGGCAGCGCACTGCGCCAAGAATACCACGCGCTGGCCGACGCTCTGGTCAAGGGCACACCATCCCCTCCTGGACCCACTCCGCGAAAGCTCTCGCCGCCCAATCATGCGCCAGGTGTGTTCCTCGACGACATCCCGAGCGGCAAGCGATTCGGCAGCGTCGACGTCGATGCCGCCGCGCACTACACCCCGGGCAAGACGGTGCGGGTCACCTTCTGGGGCGGACACCCCCGCAACCACCTGCGGACCCAGGGGAGTTTCCTCGAGATGCAGCGCAAGGTGGACGGCAAGTGGCACAAAGTAGCGGATGACCACTCTCCCAATACCCGGCTACTCTGGCGGCGAAAGCTGCCGTTCTTCCGCAAGCTGAACGTCGTCTGGAAGATCCCGGAGGGAACGCCCGCTGGGATCTACCGCATCCAGCATGATGGGCACGCCAAGCATGCGCTGACGATGACCATCAAGGCCTATCGGGGACGCTCGAGCGAGTTCCACATCGTCTCGGATGAGTGAACCGGCCGAGAGACAGGTAGCAACAGCCAGCAGCGACGGCTGCCGGTGCCCGACCCGCGGGCGGACTTGCTGCTTGACCTCCACTGGATGGAGGCCGTACTCTATGTTTGCAGGGTACATGGACCGCGATCCGCATATCACAGCATTACAGGAGACCAGATAATGATGCGCACACTCATCCTTTTCCCCACCATTATCCTGGCCCTACTGACCCCATTCGCTCTGGCTGACGAGAAGCTGCCGGCGGCGGTGAAGGAGAAGCTGCAAAAAAAGATCAGTCTAGATTTCACCAATGCTCCGCTGGTCTCGGTGATGCGCTCTCTCAGCGAAAAGACGGGTCTCAACATGATCCTCGCGCCTGGCTTCAAGCTGCGGGGGGGGGATGGCAAGGTGTCTCTCAGTGTCGCTCAACTCCCGGCCGAAAAGACGCTGGGGCTGATCTCCCACTTCAATGAACTGACGTGGGTCTATCGGTTTGGCTCGCTGGTGATCGGCTCCGAGAAGAGTCTCAGGGCCTACCCCAGGGCCCGCCCTGTTCTGCCCGCAGACGCGACGGATGCACAAAAGACGTTCTTTGCGGGCCTCGAGTCGAAACGAATCACCCTGGACTTCACAGAAACGCCAATCGCCGATGTGCTGCAGTTCATGTCGTTTGTCGGAAATGTGATGGTGACGACGGTGGGCCAGCCAAAAGGTGGCTGGCAGAAGATCACGCTCAGAGTCCGGGGCCTGCGACTGGTAGACGCCTTGTGTCTTGCGGCAGCGCAGTCCGGCGGCAGCATCGTGTGGGAGAAGGGTGGTCTGGTCATGAGGCGGACGCCGTCTCTGACCTGGAAGGTCATCCGGACCCGGATTCTGACGATGGCCCAGGCTCCTGGTGCGGATGTTGCGCGTCTGAAGGCGCTGCTGGAGCAACTCAAACGCGAGGAGTTCAAGGAGCGAAGCACTGCTTCGGCGGGGATCCGCCAAATGGGACCCAAGGCTCTGGAGGCCCTGCTTGGGCTGTACGAGACGACGAAGGTGATTCACCTGCGGTATGCGTCGCGCGAGTTGTTGGCCGACATCAGCAAGCTGGATATCCCCTCTCCAGATGATATCGCGGCGCAGGCCAAGGCGTCTGCGGTCGGGAAGGGGAACACGCAGAAGAAGTAGCACTAGATGCGAGAGCCCAGCTGGCTGGCCGCGAACCGTTCCAGGAGTTTCTGACACCGTTTTCAGCCGCAAAGAAGACGAGCAGTTGATCGCAGAGCGGATGACCGGACATGAGTTCCCGTAGCGAGCAGCCAGAACTGGCAACCGACAACGGGGTGGGCCCATCGGACTGAGCTGCGAGCTAGCCTTAGCTTTTCTGGTCATGCTCGAACTGCCGATGCTCGAGCACGACCAGATGTACTGGTCCAGCGTAAACGTGACAGCGCGGGGGTTTGGGTAACAGAGAAAGTG
>CAZANL010000171.1:0-8619 GCA_964486115.1 uncultured Planctomycetota bacterium | reverse complement strand
TTCTGCCGGTCCAGAATGAACTCCTTCTTGCTGGTAGCGTGGAAAGGTCGTTTGCCGGTGAACAATTCGTAAGCCATCACGCCGAAGGCGAAGATGTCGCACTTGACCGTGGCTTCCTGGCCGCGAGCCTGTTCCGGGGCCATGTAGGGGGGCGATCCCATGATCATCCCCACCTGGGTCAGGTCTTCGGAATCGTGTCTCTTAGAAATCCCGAAGTCGAGTATCTTCGGCGTCATCTCCACGTCCACCAGGATGTTGAGAGGCTTGAGGTCCCGGTGTACCACACCTTCCCGATGAGCCTGGCGCAAGCCGTCCAGAAGTTGCTCGGTGAACTCCAGTTTCTGCTCGAACGTCAACGGGCTACTGTCCTTGAGCATGTCCGCCAATGTCCTGCCCTGTACCACGTACTCCATCGCATAGAAATGCAGTGGGGTGCCCTCGATCTCCTCCTTGCCGACCTCGAACAAGGCAATGATGTTCGGATGACAAAGCCGGGCGATGATGCGAGCCTCCCGATGGAACCGCTCCAGCACTTGCGGCCGGCTGATCAACACATTCGGAAAGAGAACCTTGAGCGCCACGGTCCTGTCGATCTGGTCCTGCTTGGCCTTGAAGACCTGCCCGGCGGCACCCTTGCCGAGGATCTCGAGGATCTGGTACTTGCCGATCCTGTCGTGACCACCCAGCGCACTCGCTTCCTTCACCATGTTCCGATTCCTGGCAAGTCTAGCTCGCTCATGAAGATAAGTATAAGGTACCGCAGTGAGTAACAGGGTTCAAGCCGGGCCATTTCGGAGAAAATTCAGCTGACACAGCGAGATTGATAAATCGTGGTACTATACCGCGCGATGAACGACTTCACGGGAAGAGACTGCGTCTCGATCCGGGACTTCGATCGGGCCCAGATCGATGCCATTCTGGATGCGGCCAGCCATTATGAAGGCGAGCATGACCGCATGCTTCAGGACAAGGTGATGGCCACCCTGTTCTTCGAACCATCGACCCGCACACGTCTGTCTTTCGAGAGCGCGATGCATCGACTCGGCGGACGGGTGATCGGTTTCGCAACCGATAAGGTCTCCTCGGCCGTCAAGGGCGAGACGCTGGCCGATGCGGTTCGCGTGCTCGAGGGTTATGCCGACGTGATCGTGCTACGCCACCCGCTCGAAGGGTCCGCACGAGTTGCTGCCGAGGCCACCGCCATTCCGGTGATCAACGGGGGCGACGGCGCCAACCAGCATCCGACCCAGACCTTCCTCGATCTGTACACGATCCGCCAACAGAGAGGGCGGCTGGCGGCCTTGAAGGTCGGTTTTCTGGGTGACTTGCGCTATGGCCGGACGGTCCATTCGTTGGCCAGTGCGCTGGCCCTCTACGGGACCAAGATGACCTTCGTTGCGCCGCCCTTCTTACGAATGCCCTCATATCTGCTGGACTCGCTGGCGGCCGAGGGAATCGACTACACCGAGACCGAGATGATCGAGCCCGTCATCGGTGACCTCGACGTGCTCTACGTCACCCGCATCCAGAAGGAACGATTCGGCGACCCCCTGGAGTACGAGAAGGTACAAGGCGCCTATCGGGTCGACCGGGCACTGATCGAGCAGACACGGGAAGAGTTCTGTCTGCTCCACCCCCTACCGCGAGTCGACGAGATCGCGACCGAGGTGGACGATCTGCCTCAGGCCCACTACTTCCGGCAGGCCCACAACGGAGTGACGGTGCGCAAGGCTCTTCTCGCGATGGTCCTGGGGAGGCACGACCATGGTTAGAGAATACAAGGTCAGCGCCCTGCGTCAGGGAACGGTGATCGACCATCTTTCACCTGGATCAGCCCTCAAGGCGCAGCAAGCATTGCGTCTGCCCGAATCCGCCTTGGTCACGATCGGTATCAATCTCGAGAGCAAGAAGGCGGGGCTCAAGGACATCATCAAGATAGAGAAGTTCGAGTTGTCGGCCCAGGAGTTGAACAAGCTCGCTCTGATCTCGCCCGCCGCCACGCTTTCGATCATCCGAAACTACAAGGTCGTCGAGAAGTTCGAGCTCGAGATGCCCGACGAGGTGGTGGGGATCGCGCGCTGCG
Source organism: uncultured Planctomycetota bacterium (assembly GCA_964486115.1). Classification (GTDB taxonomy): domain Bacteria; phylum Planctomycetota; class JACQVV01; order JACQVV01; family CAZANL01; genus CAZANL01. Next base: position 6,536 of record CAZANL010000171.1, on the reverse strand, counting down.
CCAACCCCTCCTGCATCACGACCCACGAATCGATCGAGACCCGTTTTCACATCGAAAGACACGGTAAAGTCCGCGTGCGTTGCCATTTCTGCGAGCGCGTGATGAGCCCCCAAGATCTGGAGATTCTCCAGTGAGCAACGACATACATCTGCTGAGCCTGGACGACGACGCCTGGGCCCCCCAGCGAATCAGCGCTATCCTGGACTCTGCGGCGGCAATCAAGGCTGACCCACAGGAGCATGCCAGCGCAATGGCTGGGCGTACCCTGCTGATGTTATTCGAGAAGCCCTCACTGCGCACTCGCGTCTCGTTCGAGACCGGGATGACCCAGATGGGAGGACACGCGATCTTCTATTCGATCGCAGACTCCCCGCTGGGCCATAAGGAGACCTTGGGCGATACGGGCCAGGTGCTGTCTCGCTATGTGGACATCGTGATGGCCCGACTGTTCGAGCACGACCACCTGCTCGAGCTGGCGGCCAACAGCTCGGTGCCGGTGATCAACGCGCTGACCAACTTCAGCCACCCGTGTCAGATCCTGGCCGACCTGCTGACGATCCGCGAAAAGAAGGGCGAGCTCGGCGCTGTCAAGCTGGCCTACCTGGGAGATGCGAACAACAACGTAACCCATTCACTACTCTACGGATGCAGCCGAATGGGTCTTTCGATCAGCGTCGGCTGTCCGGCGGACGACCGATTCAGCCCGCTACCCCACGTACTGGAGAAAGCCCGGGAGTTTGCCGACGGCTGCACGGTCGAGGTGGTGCATGACCCGACGCGAGCCCTCGACGGAGCAGACGTGGTCTACACCGATAGCTGGATGAGCTACCACGTCGCCAAGGAGAAGCGTGCCGTGCGCCTTGGCTCCCTAGCACCGTTTCAAGTGAACCAGCGGAGGATGGCTGAGGCCAAGCCGGACGCGATCTTCATGAACTGCCTCCCGGCCAAGCGAGGCGAAGAACAAACGGCCGAGGTGATCGACGGACCGCAGTCTGTCGTCTACGATCAAGCCGAAAACCGACTCCACGTCCAGAAAGCGCTGATGCTCGATCTGGCACAGCGCGCGAATTCATAGTGAGGAAACCAAGATGAGTACCCCGTCTAGCCCCACGATCGACCGTGCAATCGAGGCATATGACCTGCAGGCCGAAAAGCAACGCTACCAGTACGAAGACGTAACGCTGGTCGGCCTGACGATCAACCGTGGGACCACGCGGATCCAGGTCAACGACCAGACAGACAAGCCCGCGTTCGAAGCCATCCGCAAGGCGCACCACGACGTCATTTTCACCACCACCCACGACGACGGAGCGCCGGTGCTCGAACTGGGCTATCCCAACGTCGGTTCGTTCGTCGGCTGTTCGGCCGGCGTCTACATGGACTGCATGCTGGGCGTGGCGCAGAAGATCCTCTGCGAGCAGCACCCGTATTACACACGCAGTATCGAAGCACAGCTGAAGCACAAGCTGCTGCTGCGACGAGAAATCAATACCGATGACTACCTGGTCTGTGCCGAGGGCGTCGAGGGCATCCATACGCCTCAAGAGCTGGCCGACCTGCTCGGCCAGATGGCCACCGAGGCCTACGGCGGAAGTCACCGGGTGTTCCTCAGCAACTCGGGCGCCGAAGCGGTCGAAGCCGCGATCAAGCTCGCCTCGCTGGCGACCTATCGCAAGCTGATCGCTGCTTACGGGGCAGACACCTTCGCCCGACTGTGCCAAGACCTGGGGATCGGCCGCAACACCAACCTCGACGACGTCGACAGCAGCGACGAGCCGATCTATCGCGATTACCCGTTCTTCATGTTCGCCTACAAGGGCGCATTCCATGGCAGGACCCATGGGGCTCTGTCACTGACCCAGAGCAAGAAGGCGCATCAGATCGGCTACTTCAAGTCCCGCTGGGTGCACCACCTGACCTTCAACGGCGACCCATCCGAGCTGGCCAACATGATCGATGACCGTCCGCTGACCGAGATTCTCGACTCCGAGGGCGGCGTACGTGCAGTGATCGAGGCCGGTCGCGTTCCCCGAGACCTGGCGGCCGCGGTAATCGCCGAGGGCTACCAGGGAGAAGGAGGCTACGTCCCCGGCAACACGGAGTACTTCAAAGCAGTGCGCAAGATCTGTGACGAACACGCGATCTATCTGGTCGCCGACGAGGTCCAGACCTTCGCTCGAACGGGCAATGCCTTCATGTATCAGACGCTGGGCGTCCGGCCAGACATCACCACGGTGGCCAAGGGTGCAGCGGTCGGAGCCACCATCGCCTCCGCCGAGATGGAGCAGTATCTCCAAGCTGGCTGGCACTCCAACACATGGGGCGGTGGCAAGCTGTTCGACATCCAGATGGCCTATGCCACCTTGGATGCCCTCGTCAATTACAAGGAGCCGGCATTCGACGGGCTGTCCTACTGGGAGAATCAGCGTGTCAAGGGGCAGTTCCTGCACCACCAGCTGGAGCAGCTCAAGGTCAAGCACCCCAACCTCGTTTCTTTCTCCGGCCATGGCTGCATGCACGGCATCGAGGTCACAGACCGAGACAAGGTATGTCAAATCGGCTGGTCGCACGGGCTCAAGCTCCTCGGGTGTGGACCAGGTGGAGAGACCGGGATGATTCGGCTGCTGTTCCTGGCTGACGTCACGACCCACGAGATCGAGGAGTTCGCCAGGGTTCTCGACGAGGTACTGGCAGTCGCCAGGTGACGGAGGTTCGGCTCGAGGCGGCGCCTCCGCTGGTCGGGAAGCGCCGCTACACTGCCCTCTCGATCACTCCCGAGGGAAGCTGGGTCGCCGGCGCCTCGAGCAAGGGGCTGGTCGAACTCTGGCGGATGCCGTCACTCACCGAAGACGGGATCACCCCTGGCGAGGGGCCCGTTCGCATCTTCTCGACAAGCGCGGAGGCCCGGCCGCTAAACGACATCGCCTTCTCGCCTGACGGGAAGCAGTTGGCCGGAGTCAGCCAGGACTCCGGGGTCTATCTGTGGGAACTACCCCGCGAACCGGGCAGCGCCCGCGCCGCACAGGCGATCGAGCCTGCTCGCACATTATGGGGACATCTTTTTCCCTCCCAGGCACTGGCCTGGGAGAAGGACGGCAAGCGACTCCTGTCTATGGGGGAAGACAGACGCCTGGTGGCCTTCGACACCAAAACCGGAAAGCACGAGATCCTGCAGGGACCGAAACACCGCTTCAATACGGTTGCGGTGCATCCCACGTCACCACACGCGGCGAGCGGTGCGGACGACGACCTGGTCTGGGTCTGGGAGCTCCAGCCGGCATTGAAGCTAGAAGTCGCCTTTCCGGTGCACAAGGGGCGCTGGAAACGTTTCATCAACCGGGTCTCCTGCGTGAGTTGGAGTCCCGACGGGCGCATGCTGGCGGTCAGCGGATTCCGGGATCAGTCGGTCCATCTCTATCGCTTTCCGGACTTGCAGAAGCTGATGGAGTTTCGACCGCTCCCTTCGACGATCACCGCTCTGTGTTTCGGCGGCAGCCCCAGACAGCTAGCCGTCGGTAGCCGCGCGGGGCACGTCGGGGTGATCGATCTAACCAGCCGACAGCTGGTCGCCGCCGCGCATCCGGGCCGCACGGTGACACAGCTCGATTGGAAGAAAGATTTTCTGGTCGCGGCAACCGGAGAGGAGCAGCTTCATCCGTTTCGCCTACTGTAGCGTTTGCCCAGATCAGCGGTGCCTCGTATACTTTTCCCGCAGGCACGCCTCCGCCGCCCCCCCCCTCGCATCACGCGAGGGACAATTCCGCTTTCCGCTTGTTTGACCGGACTCCATAAAACTCAGTAAAATCGGTCCGAGCGCTGTCCAGGAGGGAGTATGCAAAGACCCGATAGCTTACAGACCCAGTCGGAATCAAACACCCCTGTCCTCAAGCGGGTGATGCCACTGATCATCATGGTCCTGGTGATCAGCGGTGTGCTGACGTACCTGGGGATCACCACTTCGAATTCACCGCAGAGAAAGAAGGCCCGAAAACAGCAAATCAAACTGGAGCCGTTGACGCTACCTCAGCAAAAGGGGAAACCCGTCATCCCTCTGCCTGTCGAGTTGCTCAAACAGGTCAAGGACCGGACGCTGATCAGCGACAAGCAAGAGCCCGCCCATGACAAGCTGCGCCAGCATGTCGACAGCCTCTCCCTGGCCGCCATCGACAAGCTGGCCAAACCAACTACCGGACTGATGGAGAAGCTCTCCGGGTTGCGTGGCCAGTGGGTCGAACTGCGGGGCAAACTGGTCACCAAGATACAGGCGGTCAGCATTCCGAACCGTCCCAGCGGCCTGCAGGTGGTCGAGGTCGGCACACTGCAGACCTCTGATGATGAGTTGATTCGGTTCGAGATGGTCTCGGCCAACATCCACGGCGCTCGAAAGGGAGAGCAGGTGATCCTCCGCGGCGCCTGCTACAAGCTGGCCAACCTGACAGACCGCTCAGGCAAACACCAGATCCTGCCCTTTGTCATCGGCAAGAGAATCGAGATCGACTACAGCGCCTACCTACCGCGAATGCAGGACGGCAAGAAGCTCGAGGACTACTACTACTACATGTTGATGCGCAAGGTCCGGTTTGACCGTCCAGATCAGATCGAGGCAGACAGCGTCCCGGCCCCGACCATCGGGGACCTGGGACAGCTCGACAAGCGCGACAAGCTGCGCGGAAAATACGTCTCGGTAACTGGCCGTTTGCTCGAGGTACGCAAACATGAGCTGCAGAACAACCGGGCCTTCATCACCGATATCTACCGCGGGAAGCTCCAGACCGAGAGCGGCATCTGGTGCTTCGACAGCCTCGAGAAACCGGCCTACATGCCGTTTCTTCAGAACTACAAACTTCGCCTGACGGGCGCGTTTGCCAAGCGCTATACCTGGACCGACGACACCGGCAAGACGCAGAAGACACCTTACCTGATCAGCAAGGGGCTGGAGCTGGCGGCTGACAAACCGGAATTCGTCCCACAACCCGAGATCCTGTCGCAGATCACGGACGGCAAGCACACCCGCGACCTGACCTACTACTACCTGCTGCACAAGGTCGTCAGCATGACCGACGAGCAGGTAAATACAGGGGCGGATCGGGAGTTCACCCTGAGCAAGATCGTCTCCCAGCCACAACGCGACCAGATGCGCGGCGCCGTGATCCAGGTCCGGGGCCAGTTGCTCAAGGTCGAGGAATTCCCGCTAGAGTTCAAACGCCGGCTGAATCCGAGTGGCGTGACCACCATCTACCGGCTCTACCTCGCAACCAGCCGCCCAACGATCTACACGGTCGATGTTCTGGAAAAGCCGAAAACGCAGATCAAGGGCGAGATCACCGTCCGTGGTGCATTCTGGAAGGTCTACCTCTACCCGACCCGCAACCGGAACCAGTCCGAGAAGTCACCCTATTTGATTGCACGCCGGGCAGCCACCTACACACCTCCTCCCTCGGCGGCGCACGACCAGTTCCTGTTATTGATCATCGCGTTGATGGTCGTCCTGATCATTTTTCTCGGATTTGTCGGGCGGGCCGAATGGCGGAAGGCCGGTCAATTCCGTGAAGAAATCCGTCAGCGGCGCCACGCCAGGGGCACCGCCACCACGCCTGACCAGGTTACTCCTGCGGAGGGTCCCGAGCAGTCGGGCGAAGCCCCAACCGAGCCGGACCAGGAATGACCCCCGAGCAGCGAGGCGCCCTGGTCGAGCTCAACGCAACCCCGGGAATCGGGCCATTGGCGCTTGGCCGTATCATCGATCGCTTTCCTCCGAGTACGCTCCCCAGTCTCCAGAGGTCGGAGCTGCTCGGGATTCGCGGCGTCGGTCCCCGTGCTGCATCGGAGTTCAAGCGACTTCGCTCGCGGGATTTCGGCGCCCGAGAACTGGACCGCGCCGAGCGTCACGATTGCCGTGTGCTCACGCTCTGGGACGATTGCTATCCCAGCGCTCTTTCACGCATCCCTGATCCACCACCGATACTCTACGTGCGGGGCGAACTGCCAGCGCCGTCCCCGCCCCACCTGGCAATTGTCGGCTCACGTCAGGCATCTGGGTACGGGCGCTCGGTCGCCAACAAGCTCGCCTGGGTCCTGGGAGCGCTGGGAGTGACCATTACCAGCGGTCTGGCCTACGGCATCGACGCCGCGGCCCACTGGGGCGCCGTTCACGGTGGCGGACGAACCGTGGCTGTCTTCGGCTGCGGCATCGACCGGATTTATCCGTCGGCCAATGCCCGTCTGGCTGAGAGTATCCTCTCCTCGGGTGGAGCCTGGCTCACGGAGTTTCCGATCGGCCTGCCCCCTCGACCGGGGCATTTCCCGCGGCGCAACCGACTGATTGCAGGATTGTCGGCCGGCACTCTGGTCGTGGAATGTACGATGCGCAGCGGATCACTGATCACCGCACGACAAGCGCTGGAGATGAACCGTGAAGTACTCGCCGTTCCCGGGCCGATCACATCACCGGGGTCCCGCGGCCCCCATTCACTGATCCAGGAGGGCGCCAAGCTGGTCAGCCACGCCGACGACGTCCTGGACGCCCTGCCCCAGCT
>CAZANL010000170.1:8340-8639 GCA_964486115.1 uncultured Planctomycetota bacterium | reverse complement strand
CTTGAACAGTTGCCCCAACCCACCCTGCGACTGAGGGGGCTGCCAGAGCGGTGGCTGAGCTACCATCAGCCCCTCCTTGAGCGCCTTCAGCTGAATCGACGAGAACGGCACGGCATAGGAGGAACCGCGGTGGAACAACGCCACGTTGACGCCCACCAGCTGTCCTTCGACATTGTAGACCCCGGTGCCGAACAGCCCCTTCGTCAGCGGGGTGTCATGCTGAAAGACCAGCGGGTAGGGCCGCAGCGGGCTCTCGTTGGGGGTGCCAAACATACCGAACAAACCCATCGCACCCACCT
>CAZANL010000170.1:0-8330 GCA_964486115.1 uncultured Planctomycetota bacterium | reverse complement strand
ACTCTCCCCAGTGGCCAGCGGCGCCGGCCGACAACGCTGCCCCTGCAGATCAGCCCGCAGCAACGCGATATCCGACTTTCCGTTGCGGCCCACGATCCTCGCGCGAACCCTGCTGCCATCGACCAGCTCGACCTGCACGGTCCGAACGGTCTGCCCCAGCACGTGGTCGCAGGTGATGATGTGCTGCCTGTCGATCACGGTGCCATAGCCTGGCTCGCGGCCCCCGATCACCCGGACCGTCGAGAGCGCGGCGCGTCGGCCGATCCGATTGAGCGCCCAGCGCAGCATGGGCTGCCGGTCCGGGCTCCTCACCGAAAAGGTCGCCACGGAGCGAACCTCCTCCCCGCCGCGCTGGACGACGATCAGCGTTGCCTGACCTTCCTTGATCGGAAGCAGCGCGCGGCGCAGATCCTGCTGGCTGCCGACCCGGACCGAGTCGATCGAGACCAGCCTGTCGCCATCCTCGATACCGGCCATTCCTGCCGTGCCGCGTGGGTCGAGCTGACGAAAAACCAGATGACCGTCGACCGCCACCAGCCGAGCACCCAGCGACACGCTGACCTTGGCGACGGGTTTCTTCGTGCGCTGCCCCATCAACCCGCGAAACATCTGCATCAGCGGCGACTTGCCGTACAGCTTTTCCATGTCGCCCGGCTTCAACTCCTTCTGCATTTCCTGCATGTACTTCATCGTCTCGAAGATGCTGCTGGGCCCGCGACCTTTGAGCTTTCGCCCCTGCTTGAGCTGGGACAGCTCGGCCTTGATCTCGTCGATCGGCGCCGCATAGGCGTTCTTGTTGACCAGCAGGATCGCGCCGTTGATCCCCACAAGCTCACCTTCGAGATTGACCAGCGGACCGCCGGAGTTGCCCGAAAAGATCGGACAATCGTGCATGATCGCCTGGTCGTAGAACTTCTCCATCCCCCCGACCGGCAGCTTCTTGTTCAGACCGCGCACTCGACCCACCGCCACTGCGGGCTGCTGGTCGGCGTAGGGTCCGCCTGGATGCCCCAGCGCGATGACCCAGTCCCGGATTCGCAGCTTGGTCGAGTTGCCCAGCTTGTAGTAGGGCAACGGCTTCTCGGGGCTGATCTTGATCAGCGTGTAGTCGTTCTTGGAGTTGCTGCCCAGCACCGTTACCGGATACCGCTTGCCATTCGACAACACGACGGTGTGACGTTGCCCGGGTTCGATCACGTGAGCGCAGGTCAGGATCAACCCCTCGGGGCTGATGATCGCTCCAGAGCCATAGCCCGATCGATTGCCGATGTGAATCTGAATGCCGACCGTCTTCGGGATCGCGGCGGCGACGGTTTCCTGGATCGTCTTGGACAGACCGATGATCAGCTCTTCGGCAATCGGCCGCTTCTCGGCCCGCGCCGGAGTGACGACGACCCCGCCAATCATCAGGGTCAGCAACATACAGCTGGCGAGCGCGCTGCGGCGCAGGGACTTGAGGATCATGCGTGTCCTTTCTGAGGCGACCGGGCTTTGTCTGTGCTATCTATACGGTACGGCAAGCCAGGCCGTTGGTCACGCCCCGCAGTGGTAAGCTCCCCGCTTTCGCCCTAACTGCCCGAAAAAGAAGCAGCTAAACGCTGAACAGGTAGCAGGCTGCTCCGAGCGTGCCGACGATCCCACCGCCGTAAAACAGCAGTGAAAAGAGGATCTTCCCGTCCTTCAAGCCCAGGTCCTGCAGGGTGAACTTGATCCGGTGTGCGGCGTGGAACAGTGGCAGGCTGATGAGAGCCAGCAGGTAGAGCTTGACCAGCGGACAGCTGACCAGCGCGTGCATCTTCTCATAGCTGAGAGCGTCGCGAACCCCCCACCAATCAAGCGGGTAGGCAATGCCGAACAGAACGATATGAACCGGCAGCAACATCGCCGCCACGCCACCACCGCCCGCAAACAGGGACCACCAGATCGGTTCGTTCGACTTGGCCATCGGTCAACCTTTCCCGAGAATCACGAGAGCGATGAACACCGACGCACCGGCCATCGCGACGTAGTTGCCGAGGATCATCAACGACCCAGGCACTGTCTTATCACCGCGACGGATCACCATCACTTTGGGGGTCAAGGCGAACCAGGTGTAGGTGTGAAACAGAACGAACAGCAGAGCCACAACGTGGAACTTGACCGAGCGCGGCGTCATCAGACTGGCCATGAAGGCATCGTACGCCTCCGGCCCCTGGCTCAGCGCCCGCACCCAGCAGAGAGTGATCAGAGCGTACGCCCCGGTGAAAACCGCGGTGATCTCGCGCACCATGAACCATAGATAGTTCGGGTGTGACAGCCACCAGTTCCAGCGAATAGGCCGCTCTAGCGGATTGCTCATTGCGCACCTCCCCAAGGCATGAGCACCGACTTGAACCAGTCGATCGTACTGAACAGCTTGCCGCGCTGCACGGCCTGCGCGGGGTCGACGTGCTTCGGACAGACCTCGCTACACTCACCGATGAACGTGCACTCCCACACGCCTACGTGGCTCCCGACGATGTTCGAGCGCAGGTCCTTGCCCTGGTCGCGCGAATCGAGGTTGTAGCGCTGCGCCAGCGCCAGCGCGGCCGGCCCCACGAAGTCGGGCTCTAGGCCGTACACCGGACAGGCGGCGTAGCACAGCATGCAGTTGATGCACATCGTGTACTGCTTGTAAGCCAGCACCTGCTCCGGCGTCTGGTTGTAGGCGCCGTCCTCCACCGACTTCTCCTGTCCCGGCTTGCGAACGATGTAAGGCTTGACCGACTCCAGCTTCTCCATGAACGGATCGACGCTGACGACCAGGTCCTTTTCGACCGGAAAGTTGGCCAGCGGCTCGATGCGAATCGGACCCGGCGCGTAGTCCTTGAGGTAGACCGCGCAGCCGAGGCGAGCCTCTCCGTTGACCATGAGTCCGCAGCTGCCACAGACCCCCATTCGGCAAGACCAGCGATAGGTGATCGAGCCGTCGATGTGGTCCTTGATGTGGTTGATCGCGTCAAGGATGACCCAGTCCTCTCGCAAGGGCACCACGTAGGACTGAAACCCGCCGTTGCCTCCCTCATCAGGATCGTAACGGAACAGCTCCAGTGTGATCTTGGGATTCATGGCTACTTTCCGCTCCCGTAGATACGTTCTGCGGGGGGCCAGCGGGTAATCACCACATCGCGGTATTCGATCCGCGGATCCCCGTCTGTCCGGTAGGCCAGCGTGTGCTTGAGAAAGTTCTCGTCATCCCGATCGACGTGGTCTTCTCGTTGGTGGGAGCCACGCGACTCGGTACGACGCAGCGCACTGTGCACGACCGCCAGCGCCACGTCCAGCATGTAGTCCAGCTCGAGAGCGGTGGTCAGCTGGGTATTGTAGCTGACGCTCCGGTCGTCCAGGCGGATATCGCCAAAGCGGGATCGGACCTCTTGCACCTGCTCCAGACATTCTTGCAGCGAGGCCTGTTCGCGATAGATGCCGCAGCCGGCTTCCATCGCATGGTTCATTTCGATGCGCAGGTCGGCCGGACGGTGGGATCCTTCGCTGTGCAGAATCGCCCGAATGCGATCGTGCTCGTCGGAAGCCTGCGCCTCGAGCGCGGCGGTGTCGAAATCGGACTGCTGGAGGGCATACTGTGCGGCATCCTCTCCGGCCCACTTCCCGAAGACCAGCAGCTCGGTCAGCGAGTTGGAGCCCAGCCGGTTGGCGCCGTTGATCGACACACAGGCACACTCACCCGCCGCGTAAAGCCCTGGCAAGCTGGTCGCCCCTCGGTTGTTCGTGTCGATGCCACCCATCATGTAATGCACGACAGGTCGAATCGCGATCGGCTCGTGCACTGGATCGATGCCGGCGTAGAGCTTGCACAACTCGCGAACGAACGGGATGCGCTTGTTGATGTGCGCCTCGCCGAGCTGGCTGACCTCCAGATGGACGACCGGTCCGTACTTGCCCTCGATCGTGTTTCCCTTGCGCAGCTCCTGCACGAAGGCTTGAGACAGCCGATCACGTGGGCCCAGCTCCATCGCCTTCTTACGGGGCCAGGGATCCGGCGGCCCCATGCCATAGTCCTGCAGATAGCGGCGCCCGTTCTTGTTGACCAGGATTCCACCCTCGGCCCGCGCGGCCTCGGTGATCAGGATCCCCGTCCCTGGCAGACCCGTTGGGTGGTACTGGACGAACTCCATGTCCTTCAGCGCCACCCCTACGCGATAGGCCAGAGCCATCCCGTCGCCGGTCTTGATCGCACCGTTCGTCGTGAACGGGAAGATCCGTCCGGCCCCGCCGGTGCACATGATCACCGACTTGGCCAGGATCGTCCGAATGCGGCCGGAGAGCAGCTCCATCGCCACCAACCCCTGACAGCGGCCGTTCTCGACCAGCAGCCTTGTCGCGAACCACTCATCATACCGCGTGATGTCGGTATACTTGAGCGAGGTCTGGAACAGCGTGTGGAGCATGTGGAACCCGGTCTTGTCCGCCGCAAACCACGTCCGCTCGATCTTCATTCCGCCGAACGGCCGGGTCGCGATCGTTCCGTCCGGATTGCGGCTCCACGGACAGCCCCAGTGCTCCATCTGCGTCATCTCGATCGGGGCTTCCTGGACAAAAGCCTCCACCGCGTCTTGATCAGCGAGCCAATCGGCCCCTCCGATCGTGTCATTGCAGTGGGAGTCCAGGCTGTCCTCTGGACGAATCACAGCAGCGGCCCCGCCCTCGGCTGCCACCGTGTGGCTGCGCATCGGATAGACCTTGGAAACCATCGCAACGTCCAGGCCAGGATGAGCTTGGGCGACCGCAATCGCAGCACGCAGCCCCGCCCCTCCCCCGCCTATGATCACGACGTCATGTTGAATCGTCGATGTCAACGGAAGCTCCGACTGTCATTGGTTTTCAGTGGATGACACCCGCTCCCTTCGGGTGACCTCTGGTGAGCGCGTAATTTTACCTGTTAATCAGCGTTTGGCAAGCGATCGATTCTACTCGCGAGCACGAAGTCACTGTCGGTCAGACAACCCTCCCTGTGGGTCCAGATATCGACGCCGACATAGCCCCAACCGAGCGTCAGATCGGGGTGGTGATTCAACGCCTCGGCCTGCTCCCCGATCTGGTTGACCAGGGCCAGCGCCTGCGCGAAGTTACTCTTTTTGAAGGCCTTATGGAGATGACCCTGCTCGTTGAAGGTCCAGCCGTCCAGTCCAGCGACATCCTCTGGTGTGAGCGTCATAACTGCATCCTCCACGGTCGCGGGGGGATTGCAAGCGGTCGCTCCTGCGATACACTCAGCGTCATGACCCAACTACTACCAAGCCGAGATGAAGCCTTGGCCCTGCTCCACGAATACACCAAGACCGACAGTCTGCGCAAACACGCCTACGCAGTGGAAGCGTCCATGCGCCACATGGCGCAGAAGTACGGGGGCCACGAAGAACGCTGGGGCATCACCGGCCTGCTCCACGACTTCGACTACGAGCGCTGGCCGGATCCCGCTGACCACCCGAAGAAGGGCTCCGAAATCCTGGAGCGGCACGGCTACCCCGAAGACGTGCGCTACGCGATCCTGACACACGCGGAATACACCGGCCTGGAGCGCAAGTCGATGATGGACAAGTGCCTGTTCGCGGTCGACGAACTCGCCGGCTTCCTCACCGCCTGCGCACTGGTGCAGCCGGACAAGAGCCTGCACCAGGTCAAGATCAAGTCCGTCAAGAAAAAGATGAAGAGCAAGGGTTTCGCCAAGGGAGTCAGCCGAGACGACATTCGCACAGGCGCCGATGACCTGGGTTTGCCGATCGAGACCCTGATCGAGGAATGCCTGACCGCGCTCTGCGGCATCTCCCACATCCTGGAACTCCCCCCCCTGCAATGAGCTCCTTACCCGCCGCTTATCGCCACTGCCTGGAGTTGACACGGCGGACGGCCAAGAACTTCTACTATGCATTTCTTTGTCTGCCGGGCCCACGGCGTCGCGGTATGTACGCGCTGTACGCATTCTGTCGAATCTGCGACGACATTGCGGATAGCGACCAGCCGGCTGAATTCCGTCGGCTCGCGCTAGACGGGGTTCGACTGCGCCTGTCCCATGCACTGGCAGGACAGGCCACGGATCCGGTATTCGTCGCCCTCGGCGACACGATCGCTCGTTTCGCCATCCGGCCGGACGACCTGCACAACATCGTCGAAGGCGTCGAGATGGACCTCGAGGCCTGCCACTACCAGACCTTCGAGGAGCTCTACCGCTACTGTTACAGGGTGGCTTCGGCCGTCGGCCTGGCATCGATCGAGATATTCGGGCATGAAGGCGGCCTGGCTCGGCAACACGCCGAGTCGCTGGGCATCGCAATGCAGCTGGTCAACATCCTGCGCGACGTCCGAGAGGATGCCGCGCTCGGGCGGGTCTATCTTCCGCACCGCCAGCTCGAGGCCCATGGCTGCTCGGCCGAAGACTTGCTCGCCGGATCTCCTGGCGGCAACCTCACCGCAGTCCTGCGCTGGCTCGGCGGCAAGGCCCGTGAGTTCTACGAAGAGGGAGCCCGCCTCTTTCCGCTGCTGGACCGCGCGGCCCGCCCCTGTCCCGCCACCCTCTCGGGCCTCTACCTCAAGATCCTCGAGCAAATCGAGAAGGCCGGTCACGGCGTGGTTCTAGAGCGACGCATCTCACTTTCGACTCCGACGAAACTGGGCGTGGCGCTGGAGAGTTGGGTTCGCCACCGGGTCCTGAGCTAGTAGCCCACCCAGCGAGCCCCCGACCCACAGCGAGCCAGACACGCCGCGGCCTCCCGGCAAGAACACCGAGAGGCCCATTCACGGGGCGATCGAGGCCTCGGTCGCCCGACCTATTGCTCCGCGGCGCGACTTATCTTGAGTATGTTGCCGTCAAGATCTCGTACATCCATGAAAGTCGTCCCGTCGTCGCCACGATGAACCTGGGCATCGACCAGCACATCGCGTTCCAGCAGATCGTCCGCGAGCGAGTCGAAGCCCTGTGGCGCCAGTGACAGATGGAACCCCGCACCGCCACCCGGTTGTCCCTCGCCACCCCCCATCCCCGGCTTGTAGAGCGCCAGCGGCAGATCACCGGCCTGCAGCTGCACCCAACCATACTCTTCTGCGACAAATCCCGGCCGCATCCCGAGCGTATCGCGATAGAACTCAGCGCTGCGCTGAGGATCAGAAACCGGTATCTTCAGCAGTGACAACTCAAACTGGGGTTCGCTCATTTGTTTCTCTCCTCGGACCCATCGCCACAGACTCCAAGTACACAAAGGATGTGCGCGGCTGCAGGTTGGCGGCCCACCTCCCGTTCACCCGCCAATATCGATCTTGGCGTGCTCTAGATCCGCTGCAGTCTTGCGGCCCGCACGAACCAGGTGAACCTCGATCACGGTGTTCTGGAAGGCATCCCCCTGCTGCACCACATGGCTGCCTTGATAGCGACCGGCCCCGAACTCGGTCATCGGCACTGCCGGACCGGCTGGCCCGATACGGAAGAAACCCCGCCCGGCCGGGCTGCCGACCATGTAGACCTTCAGCACGTCTCCGGTCCGCAGGGTCCGCCCTACCCCGTTGTGGGTCGCAGCCGCAATGAATGGCGGCTGCTCACCCTTGAACTTAGGGCTCTCCTGAATCACCAGCGGATTGGTCACCAACCGGCTCAGCGCATTACACAGATCGATGAAGTGGCTCATCGACAAACCCAGGAGCGGCGCGGTGGCAGCGCTGAGATAACCGGTCGGCCCCCCACGGAGTCCGGACGTATGAGACTCTTCCTGCTGCGCCTCGAAGACCGTCTCACCGCTCCGGCCATCGACGATCCGGACCTGGAGCGCGACGGTCACGCGAGACTCGACGAGATAGTAGAACCGATCCCACTCGACCACCTCGCCGTAGACCAGCAGATCCGCTCCAAGCAAAGTCGCCAGCTCGGCCGGATCGATCGCATCGATCTTGTCGTGCTGATCCAGCTTGTTGTGGGACAGGATCGCATCGATGATGCCCGGATGCACCACGTCCAGATTGCTGCGATATGGATTCACAGTGAACCGGTTGCGCAGCATCGTCGAGGGCCCCCTGGAGAGCCCTCTACCGACCAGCGGAAGAGCATCGACCACGGCGGTGAACGGCTCGGAGGTGATCGTCTCGTGCCCCGTTCTGTCAACGAACGGCAGCACCGCGATGCGCTGCGGAGTGGTGACGTCGAAGTACGGCCCCCGGACAAACACCTCCGGTCCGCAGCCCAGCACCGAACAGACCAGCAACGCCAAGGCAATCGGTCTGATCACCTCGCCCCTCTCTTCCAGACCGCGACCACCGAGGGGAACCCGATCAACCCTGCGTCTGATCGCGGCAATACCTGATAGCGG
>CAZANL010000169.1:0-8758 GCA_964486115.1 uncultured Planctomycetota bacterium | reverse complement strand
CTGGTCACGGAGCATCTGGCCGGTGATCTGCTGTTCCTTTGTCAGCGGGTGGTTGGCGGGGAGTGCCACAACCAGTTCGTCTTCGACGAAGGATCGAGACGTGAGCGAGGGGTGGCTCACGGTACTGCCCACAACCCCCAACTCCAGTCTGCTCCGAAGAACTTCATCGACGATTTCCTGCGAATCCCCGATGCGCAGGGTGATCAGAAGTTCAGGATGCATTCTTTTGAAGCGGGCCAGATAGCCCGGGAGGATATAGGTTCCGGGGATGGTGCTGCCGCCAATGGTCACATCGCCTTCGACCAGGCCCAGGTGGTTGCGCATTCTGCGGAGGGTCTCAGCCTTGAGTTGCTGTAATTTTTCGCCCTGTTCAGACAGTAGGTGGCCAGCTCGCGTTGGCGTGATCTTACCGCTGCTGCGGTCGAACAAGCGGGAGCCGAACAGTTTCTCGAGGTCAGACATATGACCGCTGACAGTTGGCTGGGTGATTCCTAGCGAGCGAGCGGCCTTGGAAAAACTCTGGTCCTCGATCACCTGACAGAAGATCTCGAGCTTCCAGAGCGTGAGTTGGGATGTGTCCATGAGGTGATTATAGCGGTCGCGTCAGAATCAACTGGGAAATATGTAGAGCCTGGGTACACTCGCCTGCAGTTCGATGTTCACGATATGCTACTGCGATCGCTGCGGCGATAAGATCCGTGAGAAAGCCTGGCTAGATGGCTCGGCTGTCCAATACGACGAGAAGAGTTTTTGCCAGCCCTGTCAGGAGCCCCTACTTCGTGAAACGGGCTTTCAACGATACCTCAAGGAGTCCCACCTGGAGCATGCCGGGTCTTCTGCGTCTGTGAGCCAGCCAACCGTCCGGCGCAAGCGGCGGAGGCGTCGGAAAGAACACGGGCCCGAGATGCCCTCCTGGGATGGGCGACATGTGGCGGTCCGCAAGGGTAAGGGACCTGCGGTCATGGGCCTGCTCGCGGTTGGCGTTGCCCTGGTTGGGGTGACCCTGCTGCTGATGGATTTATGACGGGGGCCCCAGGGGGCGCCGCACGTTCATGCCGAGTTCTGGTTGCTCGGCGATTGTTTGGGCCGAGCCGCCCGACGTGGTCGTGCTGATCGTGCTAAAGGGGAGCTTGCGGTGCGCCAGGCTTTAGCGCCTGCTTCTCCGGTCGAATTCTGACCTTGTCAATCAGGTATAGCTGGCTGTTCGCATCCCTCGGCGAGTCTGTTAGAAGGTCGCCACGTCGAACCTACCGGGTGCAGTGACGGTTGCTGCGTCCCCCTCCCAAAATGGCCAGCGGGGGGCATTACCCCTTGAGATTCGCGCAGTCCTTTTCGAGCGATGAATTCACTTTGTCGTCCGGGGGCCCACGTGCTGACGACCGGGATTCCACGGTCACGGAGTCGGCCGAGACAGTCGATGAACACCTCCGGGCTCTTGGAGCCGAGCCGGAAGCCGGGTGTTGCTCATCCGATCCTCAGCTAGTTGCCTTTACTTGTCGAGAGGTGCGTCTTTCTTGACGCTGGGCGTATAGCCGCGCTTCTTGATCAACGCGAGCATCGTGGCGACCTGGGTCTTGGCCGAATCGTATTCGACGTCGAACTGCTTGTCAGCGAAGCGCATGGTGACCTTGGAAACGCCGGCGAGCCCTGACAGGGCTCGCTTGAGGGGTGCCCCTCAGCCGAAGCCTCAGGTCATCCCCTCGACATGCAGGACCGCCAGTTTCTTGCCGGCGGGCTTCGCCTGCTTTTGCGACAGCTTGCCGTAGAATGAGCCGGGCGCCTTCTTGAAAGCAACCGCGCATTCCTTGGAGCAGAGCTTGACCAGATGGGTATGGAACAGGACCTCCTGGGGTTGAGCGATGGTTTTCAGCGCCGTGTCGGAGACCGGACAGGTCGTGGGCTTGTACCCTTTCCGCTGAGCCGCGATCAACCGGTCGTCTATTTTTTTCATTGGAGCGTCGGTCGCCTTTTTGAAGGCGGCCGCGCAGCGCTGGTCGCAGACCCGGACGAGTCGGATTCCATGGAGCAGCTCGACGGGGCGGCCTTTGGTCCCGAGCTTGGCGTCGTCGACGGCGCAGGTTGTCAGGGGATAGCCATTCAGCTGGGCTCGAATGTGGGCTCGGTCGATCCGTCCCAGGAGCCGTTGCAGGTTGTCTGCGACTTCTTCGACACAGTTCTTGCAGCAGACGCGAACCACACGCCCATTATGGACAACGTCTATCGCGGGTCCGATCGATCCGTCCAGCGGGTTCGTGCTGACCGGGCACTCGGTCAAGGGATAGAACGCTTTCTCTGCGGCAATCTGATACGCATCCTGTGCCATCGCGGGTAGCGCGAGGAACAGAGAGAGCGCAATTGTTGTGATCTGTCTCATGACACCTCCTTTGGGTGGCAGTATACCTCAAGATCCCCGGTGATGGGGCCTGTGCGGCTGCCAGATTCCTCTTGACGGACAGAGCCGCCATCAGGCTCCGAGTGTATCGAAGCACCGGTTGGCGGCTCTGGCGCGTAGTCAAATCTTCGTGGCGGTCGGAGAGCGCGACAACCGATCGACTGGAGCTGCAGCGCCTGTCCTTGTTATCTACTAGGCCTTGCTGTTCTTGGCGCGACGCTTCTTGCGAGCGTGGCCCTTCTTGCGAGCGTCGCCCTTCGTGCGAGCGTCGCCCTTCGTGCGAGCGTCGCCCTTCTTGCGAGCGTCGCCCTTCGTGCAAGCGTCGCCCTTCTTGCGAGCGTCGCCCTTCTTGCCATGCTTGGCGTGATGCTTCTTGTGAGCCGCAGCCGCGTGCTTGACTCGAGCTTGTATCTGGTCCTTGCTGAGGCCGGCCTTGCGCCACTCGGCGATCTTTCGGTGCAGCTTTTTCCTGAACGCCTCGTGACGCTTGTGCGCCTTTCTGTCCTTGGCGTCCGGTCTTTTCTTGGAGGAACCTCGTTTGTCGGCTTGCTTCTTCTTTGCCGCATCGCGCTTCTTCTCGAAGTCTGCCCGCTTCTTTTTGAGGTCGCTTTTCTTGCCCTCGGCCTGAGCCGTCAGGCCGAAGCCCAGCGTCAGCGCGGCAATCGTGAGTGCAGTGATGATGTTACGCATTAGATTCCTCTCCTTGTGTCGATGTTCTCCTGAGCGTGACGTGCACGGGCGGTGATCCACAGCGTCCAGATGGGTTGGCGATGACCATCGGTCTGATTTTCAGCACAGCGCGAATCCTCGATTTGGAATCGCGCTTCGGAACAACTCGGGTGTTTTATCGCCTTGCACATCGGTCGACACGCAGCAAGTCCCGTGCCGGACCTGCTTGGTATGTCATAACCTCCACCATAGCTTGGGGATGAGTTGTTTGTGTCTGTCTCGCGTAGTTGCCCATTGTCAATGCCGTTTACGAGGAACACCTGGCACGCTGTAAATCGGATTTACCAAGCTCAGCGATTGATCAAGGTCCTGCAGTAGATCCTCGGCCTTTTCGATGCCGACGGCGAGTCGAACCAGGTCGTCCGGCAAACCGTGATCGCTGCGCACACGGTCAGGTATGCTGGCGTGCGAGAAGCGGCAGGGCAGACTGGCAAACGAGCTGACACTGCCCAGGCTGACCGTCAGCGTGAACAGCGAGAGCGACTCGAGGATCCGTTGGGAGGCTTCGGCCGAACCGGTCTCGAAGCTGACGAGTGATCCAGCGCCGCTGGCCTGAGCAAGATGCAGCTCGTGACCCGGATGACAGCGCAAGCCGGGGTAGTGCACTCGCTGGATGGCAGGATGGTCGAGCAGGTACTCGGCCAGCTGCTGGGCGTTGGATTGCTGGCGGTCGATTCGAACGGCCAGGGTCTTGATCCCACGGAGCAGCAGCCAGCTGTCGAACGGCGCCAGTCCGCCCCCCTCACCGTTCTGGATCAAGTAGAGTTCCTCGATCAGCTTCGAATCGTTGAGCGCCAGGACGCCGGCGGTGAGATCGCTGTGGCCGGATAGTGACTTGGTGGCGGAGTGGATCACCAGATCGGCCCCCCTCGCCAGGGGTTGCTGAAGGTAGGGCGACAGCAAGGTGTTGTCGACCGCCAGCAAGGCGCCGTTCGCGTGGGTGATCTCGGCTAGGCGTCGAAGATCGCAGATCCGCTGCCGCGGATTGGTCGGCGTCTCGACCAGCACCAGTCGGGTGTTTGGCTGGATGGCTGCCTGTACCGCCTCCAAATTGCGGGTGTCAACGTAGCTGACCCCGATCCGTTGACGTGGGAGAAGACGTGATAGCAGCCGGTAGGTGCCGCCGTACAGGTCGTCTCCCGCGAGAATGTGGTCCCCGGCCGCGACCAGGCGGGTGACGGCGGTCAGCGCGGCCATGCCGCTGCCGTAGGTGAAGGCCCGCCGAGCCCCCTCGAGTTCAGCGAGTTGGGTCTCGAGGACGGTGCGGGTCGGGTTGCCGCTGCGAGTGTAGTCGTAGGGTCCACACTCGACCGCCGATTCCTGAGCGAACGTCGCGGTCTGGTAGATCGGCGTGCTGGTCGGTCGCAGCGGATCTCCTGGGGCCGCGCTGAAACGTACGAGTTTGGTCTCGATGTGCATCTGTCGGTCTCCAGTTAGACGGCTGTGGCGATGGGGGAATAGACGGTGCGAGACGGGCCGCGTCTCGCGATCTCGGTCAGGTCTGCGAGCACCGCTTCGCTGGTCGGCCAGCGGCCGGCGCCCTTTCCCCGGAGGATGATGGTCGGCCCCTGTTCTGGCTCGATCAACAAGACGTTCTCTTCACCGCGGGCCGTTGCCAGCGGATGGTCAGGTGGAAGGGTGGCAGGCGCAACACGGGTCACGGGACCTTCCACGGTAGTCTGGCAGCTGGCGACCAAGCGCACCACGCCCCCGGCACCCCGAGCCTGGCGTACGGTTTCCGGAGCCAGCTGGTCGATCCCCTCTCGCGGGATACCCGCGGCGTCCGTTGGCTGACCAAAGGCGGCTCGGGTCAAGATCGCCAGCTTGCAGGCCGAATCGAAGCCGTTGAGGTCGAGCGATGGATCTGCCTCGGCAAATCCTCGTGCCTGGGCTTCGGTGATCGCGCTGGATCGGTCGGCTCCGCTGGCCCACCTGTCGAGGATGAAGTTTGTCGTGCCATTCAGGACCCCTCGTATTCCCCGGATACGACCCGCCGCCGCCACCCGCTGGACTGTCTCGATGGCTGGGAGGGCGCCACCGACCGCCGCCGAATAGCGCAAGCGGCTGCTGGTACCGGCCGCCTTGAGTTCGAGCCGGGCGCCGATCAGGGCGACGACCTCCTTGTTGGCGGTCACCACATCGTGCCCGGTGTCGAGGGAATGTTCGATCAAGGCGGCCGCCGGGTCGCGACCTCCGATCAACTCGACGAGCACGTCGTAGGGCTGCTCCAGCACGGCCCATGGATCGGTCGTCAATAGCTGAGCAGGGACCCCTTCGCGTTTGTGCTTGTCCAGGTCACGCACCGCCACGCATGTGACCCGGAAGTCCTCGGATCGTGCGGCCAGACGGCGGAAGACGCCCAGGCCGACAGTGCCCAGGCCGAGGAGTGCCACCCGCACAGGTCTGGGCTGCGACGCAGTCGCAGGACCAGCTGTCAGGCGAGTGGTCTGGGCACCCACGATGGTGCCGGTTCGTGCGCCGGGTGCGGCCACCTCGAAGGACAGCCCATGGTCCCGCGCGAAGCGGACTCCCTTGGGCTGGATGATGCGCGGGTCCAGCGACAGCGCCTTCTCGTACGTGATGCACTGGAATCGCCGAGGGGCCGGACCCGTGCGGGCAGGGTCGTGCTCGAACAGACCGTTGACGTCTTTCAGCAGCCGGCACTGCTGTGCCCCCAGCTGCTGCGCGACGAACAATGCGGACAAGTCAGATCCGCCGCGACCGAGCAGCGATGTGGCGCCGCTTTCGTCGGTGCCGATGAACCCGGGGAGCACGACCACCGGTCGCTGTGTCAGTGCCTCGATGACTGCCGGGGTGGACAGGGTGACAGGTTCTGCGTCGGTCAGCGGTCCCCTTGTGTGTGGTCCAACGCGTGCTGGATCCAGCAGGGTGGCGGCGATGCCGGATCGCTCCAGATGCAAGGCGAGCAGAGCCGCCGCGGCCCGCTCTCCGGTCGCCAGCAGCGCGGCATGGGCCGAGGCTTCGGGCTCGGAGGTGACGCGCCGAGCCTTGTCGTCCAGCTGATCGGTGGTGCCGCTGAAAGCGCTGACCACCGCCACGATGCGATACCCCTCCCGCAAGGTCTGATAGATCTCGGCGACCGCTGCGGGAAGAGAGTCCTCTCCGCCGAGCACGGAGCTGCCAAATTTGAGCACGATCAGATTTTCTAGTGACATGTCGGCACCTCCTGTGGCAGCGCGGGTGTCGTTGCGGCGAGTGCCTGGCGCAGATCGTCGATGATCTGTTGTGGATTCTCCAGGCCCACCGAGAGTCGCACCAGCCCGTCGCTGATACCGGCTCGTTCGCGGTCCTGCCGGGCAACGTCGGCGTGAGTCATCGAGGCGGGATGGGTGATCAGCGTCTCCACCGCCCCGAGATTCTCTGCCAGGGAACAGAGCTTCACAGAATTGAGCAGACGGATGCCGGCTTCGGTCCCGCCTACCACCTCGAAGGCCAGCAGGCCGCCGAAGTCAGATTGCTGGCGGCAGGCCAGCTCGTGCTGCGGAAAAGAAGCCAGACCGGGGTAGGCGACCCGGGATACGCGTGGGTGGTTCTCCAGGAAGCGCGCGACGGTGAATGCGTTGCTCGAATGCTGGGCCAGTCTCAGCGGCAGGGTCTTGACGCCGCGAAGCGTGAGCCAGGCCTCGAACGGGGACTGGCCGAAACCGATCGCGTTCTGGACGAACTTGATCTGGTCCAGGATCACCCGGTCTCGTGTCAGCACGGCGCCGCCAACTGTGGCGTTGTGGCCCTCGATGTACTTGGTCGTGGAATAGACGGCAATGTCGGCGCCCAGGTCCAGTGGGCGCTGCAATGCGGCGGTGAGGAAGGTGTTGTCGACCGCCAGCCACGCCCCAGCTGCGTGTGCGATCTGGGCCACCTGCCGTATATCGGTCAGCTTCAGGGTCGGATTGCCCGGAGTCTCGATCAAGACCAGCCGGGTAGTGGGTCGGATCGCTTCACGGACCGCCTTGGGGTCACTGGTGTCGACGAAGCTGGCCTGAAGTCCGAAGCGCTTGAGCACCTGGCGCAGCAGCCGGACAGTCCCACCGTAGACCACGTCACCGCAGACGACGTGGTCATCCCGGCTGAGGAGGCCGAGGAACAGCGCCGAAATGGCTGCCATTCCGGTGGCGAAACAGGTGGCTGGTAGTGCCGCTTCGAGCGCTCCGAGGTTTCTCTCGAGTGCGCTGACGGTCGGATTGGCAGAACGGCTGTAGGTGTATCCCTTGTCCTGGCCGACGGCTTCCTGGACGAAGGTGGTTGACTGGTAGATCGGGGTAAGAATCGCCCCGGTGGTCGGGTCGGGGGTCAGGCCCCCGTGGATGGCAAGTGTCTCGAGCGACATCTCATTCTCCTGTCGTGAGGTTGTCGTCCGCGAAATGCGGGCAACAAAAAACCACCGCCCGGCGGTGGTGCCTCACGAAGGGAAGGAGACTACGTTGCTCCTAGCAGATGGACGCCCCTCGCAGGCATTGCACCACCGGGGTGGGCATGCCCATAGGCATCAGACATGTGCAGAAGATGTAGTTCGCCATCGGTGGGGAAGTGTAGTGATGTGTCACATCCAGTCAAGCGAAAACCGGGAGGTTCGCTCATGGAGCCCTGCCGAACAGGTGTCGGAGTAGACAGAGAGGTCCCCGCTCCGAACAGGGCTCGAGGCTCGCTGCGGGGATCGGTTGCGCGGGTCTGGCGAGGGCGTCAGCCGCTCCTCGGGCGCCAGCGGATGGGGGGCCGAATGGGCGATGACAGAGAGCGCTGAGGAGGTTTTTGACGTTGGGTGTGACGGCCTTCCATGCGTTTATTTCACGGCATTGCATTCCTTCGAAGCGGGTGTACTATAAGCCGCCTTGATTCAGTGGGTTTGAAAGGAAGACCTAGTTGGCGAAAGAAGAAGCGATCACCGTCGCGGCCAAGATCACCGAGGCGCTGCCCAATGCCCGGTTTCGGGCTGAACTCGAGAATGGTCAGGAAGTGCTGGCCTATGTCTCGGGAAAGATGCGGAAGAACTTCATCCGCATCCTGCCGGGCGACACCGTGACGGTCGAGATCTCCCCCTACGACTGGAGTCGAGGGCGGATCGTCTACCGTAACAAAGAGTAACTATCCTGTCCTGAGCGCCCGGTGCAGCAAGAGCTGTGAGATGCCGGAGACGACCGTCGTTGCGAACACGAGCCCGGCCAGCAGTCCGTAGAGCGGGGGGTGTCCCAATCGCTCGGCGATCGTGAGCCCCCCGTAGCAGGCGGGTAGGGTGAGAACGAGGTAGCGCAGGGTGGCCAGTAGCGCGACCGGCCTGCCGGCCCCCAGCCCTTCGAAGACCGGACGACACAAGATGAACGGCATCGAAGCGATGCACAGAACAGGGCAGATCATCAGTGAGCCCTGGATCAGCATGCGGGTGGTCTGGTTGTCCGACAGCTTTCCCGCCAGCCAGTCGCCGCAAAGGACACAGACCGGTAGGACGAACAGCAAGGTATAGGCGCTGCCTGCCAGATAGGCTTCGCGCAGACCTTGGCGGATCTCGGGCAGGCTTCCTCGGCCGTGGAGGTGGGCCACGAAAGGCAGCATCGCGATCGTGACTGCCACCAGGGGCATCGCCAGGAAGAGGAACGCCCGATGAAACACGGCGTAGGCTGC
>CAZANL010000168.1:6444-8764 GCA_964486115.1 uncultured Planctomycetota bacterium | reverse complement strand
CCGCTCCTTCACGGAAGGGCATACCGCGTTGGTGATCCTCTGCGTGGGCCAGATCGTCAACTCCGGCATGGGCTCGGTGGGCCTGATCTTGATCATGACCGGGCACGACTGGGATGCGCTGGGCGGGCTCGCGTTCGGAGCCGCGCTGAACATCCTGCTCAACGCGCTGCTGATCCCGCGTTGGGGCCTGCAGGGGGCCGCCGTGGCAACCGCTTCCAGTATGATCGCCTGGAATTTGATCCTGGTGGTGCGGGTGCGGCGTCGACTGAGGCTGGATTCGACTGCGCTCGGACTGCGGCCCCGCGCCTGAGCGGATGATTCTTGATTGGTCCGAGTCTAACGCCAGTACCAGACGGTCACCACGCCGTCGGTGTCGGACGAGGAGTGCGAGATCACGTTCTCCGGCCCCTTCTCCGTGGCGAACGCGACCGCATCTTTCAACAGGGAATTCCAGCTAGTGAACGTGCCGCGGAACACCTTGAACCGTGCCCGCATCGATGGCCGGGCGGATCAGTGATCCGGGCCCGCGGCATGGGGCCAGCTCAGCAGACTACAATTCGATCCAGGCTGGGACCCGGTTGATCACGGTGGGCGTCCGAGCCTTTTGCAGGTGGGGATGAGCACCCCGATCTCTGCCCCTGCCGTCATCGGCTGATAGGTCTGCGCGGATGTCCTTTCAGTCCTCGATCTTCTCCAGTGCACGCTGGATCTGTCCATGCTGCGATTCGGGTGCCCAGCGGCGCGCCTTGTGCAGTGCTGTTCGCGCCGCCTTCCGCTCTCCCTTGCCCTCGAGGGCTGCCGCCAGGCCAAACCAGGCTTTCCACTGTCGAGGTTGCTTGACGGCTGCGTGCCGCAGGTCGCGGATCGCTCTGTCGTATTGCTTCAGCCGGGTCAGTGCGATACCACGGTGGATGTAGGCCTCCTCCAGATTCGGGGTCAGCTCGAGCGCCCGATCGTAGTCGTCGAGGGCGCTACGGTGGGCCTTGCGGGCCAGGTAGGCGTCTCCTCTGAGCTTGTAGGCCACCGCGTGGACCGGGTTGTAACGCAGGGCCAGGTTGTAGTCCTGGATCGCCCCGTAGTAATCGCCCAGAGCATGACGAGCCGCACCTCGGTTGGTAAAGGCCTGGACGTTTTTCGGGTCGATCTGCAAGCAAAGGTTGAACTGCTCGATCGCGCCCTTGGGGTTGTCCAGGTCCAGACGAACCGTGCCGAGGCTGTTGTAGACACTTGCCGCCAGGCCTGAATCCTCGGACATTGCCCGACGATAGTCAGCGACGGCCTTGGTGTGTTGCTTTTTCATGCGCCAGGCCAGACCGCGCCGGTAATAGGCGATCCCCAGCCGCGGTTGAGCCTTGATGGCCTGTGTGTAGTCCTTTATCGCTCCGTCCAGGTCGTGGAGCTCCTGGCGTGTGTTACCTCGATTGACCAGCAGTGTGGGATTGTCGGGCTCCAGCTGATCTGCATTGTTGTAGTCTCTCAGCGCCTGGTCGTACTGCCCGAGGGCCATGTGGGCGAGCGCTCGCAGCTGAAGCGCGAGGGCTGAGCGGGGCTGGCGCTCGAGCGCCTTCGAATAGTCGGCGACCGCGCCGTGAAAATCTGCCCGGGCGGCCTGTAACTGACCCCGCGCCAGGTAGCCACTGGCGTTTCTTGGAGCTTGTCGGCCGCTGCCGAAGTAGCTGTCTGGCAGTGGAATCCTGGCGAATGCCGCAGCGGTTCGTTTCCAGAACACGCTGTTCGGTCCGGCTGTGTTGCGACGCTGAGAGAGCACGCGATGCGCACGCGCGTCTTTCAAGAAACCGAGTGCTTGAGAGATCAAGACCGCCAGCTCGATCTCCCATTTGAGCGAGACGCTGGCCAGACGTTGTGACAGGGCCTCGACCGGATCAGCGCCTTGCGGCCCTCGAGTACGAGTGTCACCGAGCCGGCCCAGGGCATCGATGGTCAGCCGTCGCTCCCACTCGTACCGGCTGTCCAGATGCTCTGGCTCGAGCAGCATGCGGACCAGGTCCGGGCCGCGAGATCGCAGTAGCTGGGCCATCGACCACTCATACCAGTCGCTGCTGGCGCGCTGGAGTTTGCGGGCATTGCTCAAGACCTGCCCGGCCTTGATCCGGATGTCCGACGCCCGAAGTCCATAGAGGCGCTCGACCTGGTCGCGGGCCTCCAGCTCCTCTTCTCGGCTCAGCCCCGCGGCCACCGCCCGACGGATCCACAGCCGAGCTAGGGTGACGTCACCCAGCTGCGCCGCACGCAGCCAGGCGGTTCTGGCGAGTTTTCGGCGGCGCCGGGCAATGTCTGCCCTGTCGATCCGTGCACGATC
>CAZANL010000168.1:0-6434 GCA_964486115.1 uncultured Planctomycetota bacterium | reverse complement strand
CAGGGCAGTTAGCTGTTCGAGGGTGTCCATCGCGTCGCTGTGGGCCCTGTACCACTCCGAGATCACTTCACGGGCCAACTCGCCATTGGGCTCGATCATCCTGCGGGCGTTGGGGCCGGAGAGGCGCTGGACCACCGCCATCTGCTCTTTGCTGCGATCCTGCAGCATGCTCAGATCTCGTAGAAACTGTCTTTCGGCGCGTTCTGCGACTGTCTGTAGCTGGAGATCCGCCTGATGGTGGATGCCCCAGTACAGCCCCATGTTGATCATCAGCACGGCGATCACTGCAATGCTCGCGGTGCGGTGGCGCCTCAGCCATTTTTGCAGACGCTGCCACGGCAGGTACTGGGCCGCCTGGAGGATGTGTCCATCCAGGTAGGCCTGAATGTCCGATTTCAACTCCGCGGCGTGGTCGTATCGCTTGGCCGGTTCGCGCGCCATTGCCTTCTGAATCACGGCTTCGAGTTCCCAGGGGATCTGGCGCCCGGGAGCCCGTTCGCTGGGCCTCACCGGCGGGCCGCTGCGGAGCGCTTCGAGCAGGGCATACGGGTCTTTTGCCTGATATGGCGGTTGCAGTGTCAGAATTTCGTACAGGATCGCCCCGAGCGAGTAGATGTCGGCACGCTCATCCAGCTGGGAACCAGCCGCTTGTTCCGGCGGCATGTAGGCCGGAGTGCCGACCACCGTCCCCACCTGGGTTGCATGTGGGTCACTGAACACCTCGAGCTCATCGCCGGTCAGCTCGGCTGCCACCACCGCCGTACTCAGTAGAATCTGGCTGTGCGAGGGGTCCCTCGTGCCCAGCACCTTGGCCAGTCCCCAGTCCATCAATTGAACTTCCCCGAAACGACCGACCATGATGTTGGATGGTTTGAGGTCACGGTGGATCACATTTCGGCTGTGGGCGAAATCAATCGCGTCACAGCATTTCATGAAGACCTCGAGGAGCATGGAGAGCGTCCATGGGCGGGCGCTGGTGGATTCTCCCTGCTCACCTTCGCGCATGGACTGCCGTGAATCGGTCGAACTCCCCCGTTTGATCCGGCGCAGCACCTGATCCAGGTCCTCACCCCAGACTCGTTTCATCGTGAAGTAGAGCCTCCCGTCCGTCGTCAGGTTCAGGTCGTGTACCGGAACGATGTTGGGGTGTTCGAGTTGACCGGTGATTTGCGCCTCGAGCAGGAACTTGTGCATCAACTCCGGGTCGACGCCCATCTTCTCGTGGAGGATCTTGGCCGCGAGCTGGCGGCCGAGTCGGTCGTCTCGGACCAGCTTGATCTCTGCCATCCCGCCCATTCCCAGAGAGTCGATGATTGCGTATCGTCCGAGCATCGGCTCCTGTTGGTTGTCGGTATCTTCGACACCCCCCTCGTCGAGATCCATCTCCTTATCGCAATCTGGGTCCTGGTTTTCTGCTGAATACTGGTGGAGGTGGAGAGTTTTGTGCTTGTCCGGCTTGTTCTGCGGCTTGTCGCTGCTCATGTCGATCTGCGACCAATGCGGGTGCCCATCAGCAGACGCGTTTCGAGGCCGGCCCGGCTATGGTCGAGCAGGTCCTGATCGAGGATCACGCGGCCGGGCTCGATCAACATCACCGTCGTGGAGGCGCCGAAGGTGAAGAAACCCTTCTCGCTGCCGCGCTTGACGGGCTGGTTGGGTGCGTAGGTCTGAACGATCTGTCCGACGAACATCGCGCCCACTTCGATCAGTGCGAGTCGCCCGAAGTTGTTCGACTCGAACAGGGTGACGTCTCGCTGATTGCCGTCGAAGATGTGAAGTCCACTCTCGAGCGCCAGGGGATTGACTGAATGGTAGCGGCCACGTATCTGCCAGGCCAGACCCGGTATCCCATCGTCTGGAAAGTGATAACGATGATAATCGGCGGGACACAGTCTGACACAGACGACCGACCCGCCCATGAAGGACTGGGCCAGCTCGGGTCTTCCGAGCAACGTGTCTATCTGAAATTCGCGACCCTTGATGGGCAGCACCGTCCCGCGGTCGATCGTTTGAATGGCCCAGACGCGACCGTCGGCAGGAGAAAGCAGGAGGTCGGAGTCCCCTTGAAGCGGTCGAGCCTCGGGCTTGAGCTTGCGGGTGAAGAAATCATTGAAGGAGCGGAACTCGCCGAGACTGCGCCTGCTCTCGCTCATGTCGATACTCAGGTCCTCGACGAATCCGGCGATCTTCCGATGGCTGAAGCGGCTGCTCTGATACCAGCCGTAGAGTGCGCTAGGCCAGCGTCGCGCGAGAACCAGTCGGCTCAGCAGTAGTCCGACCAGCGTGTGGTACAGCCAGCGCAGGCCGGACTCGGCAACGACCGTTTCACGTTCGAGACTGCCGGACGGTCGGTCGTAGAACCAGACGCCGCTGCGGAGGGCCTCCGGATCGATCGGCGGTACGTCAGATGAAGACCGGCGTTGGGACGTTGATGTCATTGGGCATCCCGGGGAAGTGGGTCTCCACGAAATCCCGGTAGATGTCGGTCGTCTTTTTGGAGAGCAGCGACTCCATCTGGCCGGTGCATTCCTCGCACAGCAAGACCCAGCTGTCGGGCAGTACTCTGTCGAACAGGCCCGTGGTGATGGTGTTGAAGGCGCTCAAGGCATTGCGCTCGGTGCGACAGATGCGACATCGCTGCAGTGTGGCTTCTTGTTCGAGCATCTGCAGGCTGAACGATTCCAGGCGCAGTCGGCTCTCCTCCGAGAGTTCGTCGTTCATTGACATCGCGCAGCCATGGCAGACGGCACATTCCATCACGACTTCCTGCCCCTGGTAGATCTTCTCGATCATGTAGCTGCGAGGCTCCCCCTCCAGCAACTGTGCGTCGCACATCAGACAGGTCGGAAAAGGCGCTGCGTGGTACACCGACTGGAAGATGCGTGGGATCGCCACCGGTGGGCTGATCCAGAGATTGGACAGCACCATCGACACCTCTTCTTCGGATGCTCCGTGGAGCGCGAGTTGTTCGAGATTAGCGGGCGAGACCTCCGCCGGTGTAGTGGTCTGGTCTGAGCCGTCATCCACGCACTCGGCAAGCAGTGCGGTGGGCCAGCCGGGCGGTTCGTGGGAAACCAGCCACATCTGTCCATCGAGTTCGATCACGTCGCCGTGGGGGATCGGACTTTCTGAGCAGAGGCCGAACAGGTTTGCCTTGGCCCTTTTGGAAAGCGGATGGGACAGCCCCTGGTGTTCCACGCGGAACGGCCCGATCGGCTTATGCAGGCCGACAGACACCTCTCCGCCAGGTTCGATGCAGTGGGCATCACCCCGATCCTCGCCATCGACAGCGATCAGCCAGAACGGGCCGAGCTGCGTCATACCTTCAGTGTACCTTGACGATCCAACAGTGTCAGGGGTAAATAGGAGCCGATGTCGAAGCTAACCATGGTCAAAGGCAAGCAAGCGGGGACCGATTTCCCTCTCGGAGCCGAGGTCGTCGTCGGGCGAGAAGGTGGGAACCAGGTCGATATTGAGATCGAGGACACCAAGGCTTCCCGTAAACACCTGAAGATCGTTCTCAATGCGGGTGCTCATTTTCTCGTCGATCTCGGTAGTCGCAACGGGACGTTGGTCAACGGCAAGAAGGTCTCACGGGTCAAGCTCAAGAAGGGCGATCGAATCACGATCGGCAAGACAGAATTCGAGTATGTGAGCGCAGCGGAGAGCAAGCCGAGAAAGGCGCCAGACTCCACCCCGGAGGAAGCGCCGGCGCTCACCGAGACCATGAGTCGCCCTGTCCAGTCGCAGGGGAAGCGCAAGCAAGGAACCAGCGCCAAGGTGCGCAAGGAAACCTACGATCAGAGCGCCTTCGAGGCGGGACCTTGGGTGGATGCTGCACTCCTGTCTGAAGATCTGGGGCAGAGGTCTTTCACCGATAAGCTGATCGTCGCATTCGCCGCCCTCGCCTTTCTCGGCGTGCTCGGGTGGTTGGCCTACTGGCTGACATCCGTCTTCATCGGGTGAGTCAGTCTTCGCTTTTCGAGCCGGAGTTCATCAAACTGCTCGAGCGTCTGACGATGCTCGCCAAGAAGATCTTCTCGGGAGAGATTCGTCCCCTCCAGCGGTCCGAGAAAGGCGCCAGCTTGGAGTTCCATGATTACCGCAAATACACGGCCGGTGACGACCTGCGGTATGTCGACTGGAACGTCTACCGTCGTCTGGATCAGCTGGTGGTCAAGGAGTACCAGGCGGAACGCGAGCTGACCCTGACGATCGGTCTGGATGCGAGCGACTCGATGATGCTGGGTGAGCCTTCGAAGTTGAGATACGGGATCAAGCTGGCCGCCGCGGTGGGCTATATCGGCCTGCATCTGTTCGAGGAGGTCAAGCTGATCCATCTGCCCTTTGGGGCAGGAGACCGTATCTTAGGGTATCGCAGTACGGGTCAGATCTTCGAGTTCTTCACGGACCTCGAGCGGCACCAGTCGGGTGGTTGCACGGACCTCTCGGGATCGCTGCGGCACTTGCTCGCGCGACACAAAGGCGGAGGTCGGACCGTGCTGGTCAGTGATTTTGCTGCTCCCGTGATGGAACAGTCGCCGCTTCGCTACCTGACGGTCAAGCGTCTGCCAGCTGATCTGCTGCACCTGGTTGCACCCGACGAGATCGAGCCGAGGTTGGATGGGTCGGTGGTGCTCACCGATCCAGAAACCGGTCAGCGTCAGCATCTGCAGATCGGACGGTCTGCGCGTGAACGATATCGCGAACTGTTCCAGGCCCACGCCGAGGGCCTGCGGGAGGGTGCGCTGCGCAGTCGAATGACGTACCAACGGGCACGCACCGATGCGCTGCTGGAAGACACGATGCGAACGCTGCTCGAAACCGGCGGCTTGCTGAGATGATCCGGCTGGCCTATCCTTCTCTGCTGTTGTTTGGAGTTCTGGCCATTCCGCTGGCCGCGTTATTCTTGGTGCGCCGACAGCGTCGGACTGTTCATTCGGCCTACCTTTTTCTTTGGCTCCAGGCTGTTCGTCCGGGAAGTTTCGGCTCGCGTTGGCAGCTGGAGTGGCTCCGCCTGATCTGGCAACTGGTGATCCTCGCCCTCTGGACTCTCGCTCTGACCGGGCCGATGACGGGAGAGCGAGAGGGTCCGCATCGCCAGCTGCTGGTTCTGGACAATTCTGTCAGTATGCGTGCCGGTCAGCGAATGGCGGTGGCCCGTGAATCTGCCCTGAGTTGGATTAGGCCGCAAACCCGGACGACAATAGCCGTCACCTCGCCCGTACCACGGGTGCTTCTGCTTGAGGGCGAACCGGGCGAGGCTCGGAGCCTCTTACGTGCGATCCAGGCTTGTGAGTCTCCCGGAGATTTCGACGAGCTTGGCAACTTTCTCGAGGTCCAGGGCAGAACCTACCACGAGCGGGCTTTTTTCAGCGATGGCTGTGGGCCAGGTTCGGGAAACTTGCCCAAGAGCCTGGGCGACACGGCCTGGATTCGAATAGGAAAGGAAGGGGCGGCCAACCGGTCGGTCCAGTCGGTGCGGGTCGAGCCCCTACGTCGTCGTTTGGGATGGCGAATCAGCGCCGAGGTGGCAAACCACGGAGGTCTCGATGAGCAGATCACCGTGCACCTTCTAGGAGCTGGGGGCTCTCAGGAGCGGCAGGTGAGGGTCGGTTCCGGCAAGAGCTCTCCGATCGAGTTCGTGCTCGATGGTCCTGTGTCGGGCAAGGTCCAGCTGCGCCTGTCGCCTGCCGACTTGTTCGGGCTGGACGACTCCGCTCTGATCAGCCTGCCCGATATCCCGCGAGCTTCGGTCACCCTGGTCACTCCGGGAAAGCCCAACCCGTTCTGGAAGAGCGCGGTGGTCGCCCTTGGTGCATGGATCGACCAGCCCCGCAGCAGAACCGTGATCAGCAGAGAGTGGCCTCCGGCGCAGGGAGTGGCTCCTGGCGGCCCGTTCGAGGTGGTCATTCTCGAGGGTGTTCGTCTGCGCAAGCAGCTTGTCCGAGGGCGATATCTGCTGTTCGACGTGCAGGGCGCCTCAGGGGTGCCCACCGGGTCCAAGCGCCTCAACATCGGCGTCTGGCAAGTCGATCGGACGCACCCCGTGATGCGTCATGTATCGCTGACCGAATTGCTGGTGCGCAGTGGGCGGCCGCTGAAGCCCCGTCGCGAGAATGGGATACACGCCCTGGCCCGCGGCCCCGATGGTCTTCTGATCCTGGCCGGCCGTCGCCGGCAACTGTCGATCATTCAATTTGCCTTCACTCTGGAGGAATCGAATCTGGCCGGTCTTATCGCCTTCCCACTGATCTTGAAGAACGCGCTGCTCTGGTTCGCGAGTGATACGCTGAAGGTCGACGTGAGCGCCTTCGCTGGTGGGGCCGAAAGTCGTCTGAAGGTTTCCGCCGCCGGAAAGAGGCCAAGACCGGGTCAGATCGCGTCAAGGCTGCGTCATCACGGTGCACAACTGGGATTGGCCAGTGCCGTTT
>CAZANL010000167.1:0-8793 GCA_964486115.1 uncultured Planctomycetota bacterium | reverse complement strand
CCACCGACTCCCGAAGGATATTGATCAGTTGATTCTCATTCTCTGCTGACACCTGGTACCCCCTATTTCACTACTTCAATAGGCCTGCATCCCGCCGTCGCCACACACGCCAAGCCTGTCGAGATAACCATTGGTGGAGGGCGCTTCGGCGGGGGGGCGAACGCGGACTATCAAAGGGCAGCGGTTATTTTATCCGGGCCTGTTGTCATGACCCTCAGAGCTGTTAAAGGGTATCATTGGGCCAGAAGAAACGCAAATCGGCAGGGCCTATTTATCTGCCCCCCGAACGCGCGATCACGTCGACCAAACCATCTACTGTATAAGGGTTTGCCTCAAACTCGACAAGGAGCCCCAGCTCCCGCGCGACCCCACTCGTGACCGGACCGATGGTCGCATAGCGGGGCGGATTTTCGAAGTGCGAAGCCCCCTCCGGACCGAGTAACGCGACGTAGTTGCGCACTGTCGAACCACTCGTAAACAGCACGAGGTCGACCCCTATCGCGAGTTGTTCGCGCAGCACCGCCCCATCGGTTTCCGGTAGCGTGCGATACGCAACCACGTCGTGCGCAACGGCGCCAGCCGCCCGCAGAGCCTTCGGCAGTTCCGGGCTGGCGATGTCGGAGCGCAGCAGCAACAGTCGCTTCCCGGACAGCGACTCGCGGCGCTGCAACTCCAGGACAAGTTCATCAGCGGTATGCCGGGTGGGGATCAGTTCCGCCCCCAACCCCACCGCCACCAGCACCGCCGCGGTGGCTGTCCCCACAACTGCGATTCGCGCGGCTCGTAGTTTCTCCGGATCTGCGCCGCGAACGCCATTGCCGCTCGTAAACACCACCCAGTCGTAGTCCTCGACAGACGCCAGCGCGCGCGCCAGCGGTGCGGGATCCTCGGGCGGAGCGATTCGGATCGTAGATACGGCCACCGTCTGGGCCCCCAGCGCCTCCAGCTTTTCACGCAACTGCGCACACTGCTCGGGGCTGCGAGTACAGAGGATGCGCAGCCCGTCTAGCCTGGAGGCCAGCTCAGTGCCCTCCCACCCAGCACGTGCAGATGGATGTGGTAAACCGTCTGCCCCGCCTCGCTACCGCAGTTGAACACAGTCCGGTATCCGCTCTCCGCGAAACCCAGGGATTCGGCAATCCGGGCGGCAGCCACGATCAGCTTGCCGCTAAGCTCGGCATCCTCGCCGCGCAGATCGCTGATCTTGGCAATGTGGCGATTCGGTATCAGCAGGATATGGTAAGGCGCCTGCGGGTTGATGTCGCGAATCGCGAACAGATCCTCGTCCCGGTAAAGGAACTCCCCGGGAATTTCGCCATCTCGGATCTTGCAGAAAAGACACTGGTCGCTCATCGTCTTCCCTCGTCAGTATTACAATTGGGTGGGATATACCATGCCACAAGAACCGCCGCTGCTGAAGGACCTGCCCTGGAGCATTCCGGGTCTCAAGGCGCTGACCCGCCAGCTGGGCATGCGCCCCCAGCGACGCCATGGACAGAACTTCCTCAAGGCTCGGCCGTTCATCGAGCGGATCGTCAACGAGTCGGGTATCGGGTCGGGGGACATGGTGCTCGAGATCGGCCCGGGACTGGGACACCTGACGGACCAGCTACTGCGAGCCGGTGCCAGGGTGACGGCGGTCGAGATCGATTCCACCCTCGCCGCGCACCTGCGCCACCACTTTCCACGGGGACCGCTGGAATTGATCGAGACGGACGTGCTGCAAGGTACCCATCGCCTGGCCCCCCCTGTCTCGGACTGGCTGGCTGAGACGGACAGACCGGTCACGGTGGTGGCCAATCTGCCTTACGTAATCGCCTCACCGCTGCTGGCCCTGCTGACCAGCGCACCCGGACCCATTACAAGGATCGTCGTAACGATCCAGCGCGAGGTAGCCGCGCGGCTCTGCGCCGGCCCAGGAAATGCCGACTACGGGGCGCTGACCGTCCAGGTCGGCTACCGCGCGAGTGCCGAGCGGCTCTTCGAAGTGCCCGCGGGAGCGTTCTGGCCAAAGCCCGCGGTCCGTTCCGAGGTCGTCAGACTGACTCCCGGACCGCCGGAGATGAGGGCGACGGACGAGCCTCTCTTTCGCCGCTTTGTCCGCGCGGCGTTTCACCACCGCCGCAAGAAGATGCTCAACTCCATTCTCAACTCCAGCCACTTCACGGACCTACTGCCCTCGATCGAGCCCCCGGGACCCACTCTGGCCAGACTGCTGGCTGAAATCGACGTCCCTCCCGAGATCCGCGCCGATCACCTGAGCATCCCTCAGCTCGTGGAGCTGTCGAACAGACTGGCAGCGTTGATCGAACCCACCAAATAAACTTGATTTTGTCGGTCCGCTGACCGTATATTGGAGTGTTTGAAACCTGGGAATCCCGCCGACTCCAAACCGACTTTAACCCCTTGCCTGATAAAGAACTGAGGTCGTTCTGTCGGCCGGGAAAAAGCCCTTCTGACTAGTGGTTTCGTAACCCGTTGAGCCTGATTCCTGACGAAACACTGCAGGCCATTCAGCAGGCCGTCGACATCGCCGAGATCGTCGGCCGCTACGTGGACCTCAAATTGAGTGGTCGCTCCTACTCCGGGCTGTGTCCATTTCACTCGGAGAAGACACCCTCGTTCCACGTCTACCCAGACAGTGGCATCTACGTCTGCTATGCGTGCAACAAGCGGGGCGGAGTGTTCCAGTTTCTGATGGCGATCGACGGGATGCACTTTCGCGAGGCGGTCTCTGAGATGGCCCGTGAGGCAGGTATCTCGATCGACCTTGGCACAGGCGGCAGTGGTGACCAGCTGGCCAAGTTGAGAGACACGGTGACCTGGGCTGCTCAGCAATTCAGCCAGGCGCTGTGGAGCCCCGTCGGCGAATCGGCGCTGCGCTATCTCCGCGATCGCGGATTCGAGGAACAGACACTGCGCCGGTTCCAGATCGGTTATGCGCCTGGCGGCTGGGAGTGGTTGACCGGCCTGGCTCAGCGGGAAGGACGCTCCGCCGATCTGCTGGCCCAAGCTGGCCTGACCAAGCGCCGCGGAGATGGGAGCGCGTACGACGCTTTTCGGGACAGGGTGATCTTTCCGATCCACGACCTGCGCGGGCGACCAATCGCCTTCGGCGGTCGAATCATGCCTCACGCCGCCGGCGACAAGGCACCGAAGTACATCAACTCACCGGAGTCTCCGCTCTACAAAAAGAGCAGCACGCTGTATGGCTACGCACTGGGATCGCAAACCATTCGTCAGACTCGCCGGGTGATCATTAGCGAGGGATACACCGACGTGATGATGCCCCACCAGTGCGAGCAACCGGAGGTGGTGGCGGTCTGCGGCACCGCGATGACACCGGAGCACGCAAGCCTGCTAGCCCGGCTGGCTGATGAGGTGATCTTCCTGTTCGACGCCGACCCGGCAGGTCTGCGGGCTGCCGAGCGCAGCATCGACTTACTGCTGCCGCACGACCTCCAGATACGCGTGGCCAGTTTGCCCGAGGGGAGCGACCCGCACGACTTCTTGCTGGCCCACGGGACCGGTCCGTTTGCCGAAGCGATCGAACAAGCCGACGACTTCTTCGCCTTCAAGCTCAAGCTGCTCCGAGGGCGATACGACCTGTCCAGCGCCGCCAACAAGGCCAGAGCAGCCGACGAAATGCTGACCCTGCTCGATCACGTCCAGAACCCGATTATCCACAGTGAGCTGTGCCGGCAACTCGCGGAGGAACTGAGGATCGATGAATCGGCCCTCCGGCAACGCCTCAAAGAAAGACGTAAACCAAGCCCCAGAAAGGAAAAGGGGAATGCTACCCCGTCCGACAACTCGTCCGGCGAAGCATTCCTGCTCGGCGTGCTGATACACAGACCCGAGCTATTCGGGACCGTTTCGACACGTTTTCCTCTCGGACAATACCGCAACAACCGTGTTAGACGGGTCGCAGAAGTGCTGTATGATGTCCTGCCCAGAATCCCAGAGATGGGGCTGCAGGGCTTGCTCGCACGCCTCCCAGACCCAACCGACGCGCAGTTGCTTTGTGAAGCGGCGGACAAGATCAAGCGGGCGGACGAACTCGACCGGCACCTGATGGACTGGCTGAATCGACGGGAACGGGTTGAAAAGAACAAGCGCGCCAAGGAACTCAAGCTGGAGTTGATGGAAGCCGAGGCGGCGCAAGACCAAGAGCGCATCAGGCAGATTACCAGCGAATTCGCCTCCCTGATGGGGGCCAAACGTGCATAGCGAGGGAAAGTCTTGTCTCAGGCAACGGCATCGAACAGGGAAACTTTCAACATCATGATGCCCTTCGACGGCGAACAAGCGCAGCAGAATCCACGCGAAGAATCAGGCGTCAACTTCTTCCAGATCGTGGAAGCCGCCAAGCAGCGCGGCGGGGTTTTGACCTACGACGAGCTGCACCAGATGATTCCCGGGGGCAACCCGACGGGCGACATGATAGACGAGATCCTCACTGCTCTCGAGGAACAGGGCATCGAGCTGATCGAAGACCCCGAGGCGTCCACGACCGAGCGAAAGGAGAAGCCCGAGACCGAGACCAAGGTCAAGGTCAAGGTCAAGGAACTGCGACGCAGCCGCTCCGAGCGAATCGACGACCCCGTCAGGATGTACCTGCAGCAGATGGGTGAGATCCCACTGTTGAGCCGGGCCGAGGAGATCCGCCTGGCCAAGAAGATCGAGCTGACTCGCAAGCTATTCCGCCGCACGCTATTGCTCTCCCCGCTAGCAGCTCGGGAAGCGGTGCGGATCTTGCGTGACGTACAACAAGGCCGACTGGCATTCGAGCGGACGTTGCGGATCTCCAACGAGGTGGGCAAGATCGAGCTGGCCCGGCGCTTGCCGGAAAACCTGGCCACGCTGACCGAGATGCTCGAGCACAACGACACGGACTTCGAGTACCTGACACGCAACCGTGTAAAGAAGTCGGAGGCCAAGGTCATCCGACGCCGGATCCACCGACGGCAGACCAAGTGCATGCGACTGATCGAGGAACTGCAGATCCAGATCAAGAAGTTCAAGCCGATCATGGAAAAGTGCAAGGACTACAACCGCCGTCTGCAAGAAGCCGCCAGGCTGTACCGCAATGTCGTGGGCCGATTCAAGAAAGGCAAGGCGACCCGCAAGGATCAGCAACAAGCGCAGGAGTTGTTCGAGGGCCTCGTGTCGTACGCCGGTGAAGGCGACGACGAACTGCACAAGCGCCTGAAGGAGGTCCAAGCTCGGTTTGCCAACTATGAGGAAGCCAAACGAGAGCTCTCGTCGGGCAACCTGAGGCTGGTCGTCTCGATCGCCAAGAAATACCGCAATCGCGGCCTGACCTTTCTGGATCTGATCCAGGAGGGCAACACCGGACTGATGAAGGCGGTCGAGAAGTACGAGTACCAGCGCGGCTACAAGTTCAGCACCTACGCCACCTGGTGGATCCGCCAGGCGATCACGCGCTCGATCGCCGACCAGGCCCGAACGATCCGGATTCCGGTCCACATGATCGAGACGATGAGCAAGCTGCGTAATGCGGCCAAGAAGCTGACCCAGGAGAACGGCCGTGAACCGACCGTGGACGAGATCTCGGGCATCACCGGCATCTCGATCGACGAAACGCGGCGCGTGATGAAGATCTCCAAGCTGCCGATCTCACTCGACCGTCCGATCGGCGATAGCGACGATTCCTATTTCGGCGACTTCATCGAGGACGAGAGCGCCGAGAGTCCGGTCACCTCGGCGGCTCAGGAAATGCTCAAGGAGAAGATCGAAACGGTCCTCGATACGCTCGACTTCCGCGAGCGGGAGATCATCAAACTGCGCTACGGGATCGGCGCCGGCTACACCTACACACTGGAGGAGGTGGGCAAGATCTTCAAGGTCACACGTGAGCGGGTGCGTCAGATCGAAGCCAAGGCCGTGCGCAAGCTGCAGCACCCAATTCGTAGTAGAAAACTAGAGGGATTTCTCGACAGCACAGGAAAATGGTAGGATGATGCGCTGATCTTGAAGTACCCATGCGAAGGCATCAACATGATCATCGATACTCTGGGAATATTAGTCGATCTTCAGGAGATTGACCGGGAGCGCTTTCAACTCCACGCTGAGCGCTCCGGAAAGCCGGCCACCCTTGAGGCGCACCGACAGGAACTACAGGCCGCAGGCCAGAGGCTCGAAAACGCCAAGGAAGAACAAGAAGCCTTCCGCTCCTGCCAGCGCCTGCAAGAAGGTGAGTTGCAGGACAAGGAACTGCAGATCCAGAAGCTGAGCGGCCAGCTCAACGAGGTCAAGACCAACCAGCAGTACCAGGCGCTCCAACACGAAATTGAAGGGGAGAACGCCAACAAGTCCCTCATCGAGGAGAAGATCCTCGATGCTCTCGAGCAGATCGACCGCTGCCAGGGTGGTATCGGTGAGCTTGAGACCGAGATCAAGCGGAAAGAGGACAGTCTCGCCGAGGAAGAGAAGGAGGTCGCCGAGCTGATCGAAGAGCTCGACGGCGAGTTGACCGAACTGGAAAGCCGACGCAGCGAGGTGGCCGCACCGGTCCTCTCGCAACATCTCGAGTTCTACGAGCGCCTGCTGGTCAAGCTGAAAGGCAATGCACTTGCCGCGGTGGAGGATCAAGTCTGCACCGGCTGCTATCTGCAGGTACCACTCAACCTGATCAACCACCTGCACGTGGGTGAAGAGTTCGTCACCTGCACCAGCTGTGGCAGGATCCTGTATCTGAGGTAAGGCGGCAGGTTCCCCACCATGCCGACCGGACACCTGCTGCTGCGCATCCTCGATGACAGTGGCGTGTCATTCATTCAGTCGGACCTCTCCGAGCACGACATCCTGCGCTTTGGCAACGGCCCGGATAACGACTACCTGATCCACGACCGCGACATCGCCGCCGAGCACTTCATCCTCGGCATGGACCAGGCTGGAGTCTGGATCGACAACACCGGGGGAACAGCCACCCTGCTCGAAGGCAAGGAGATCAACGGGCGGGTGCCCGCCCCCGCCAGCTTCACCATCGAAGTCGGCAGCACGGCAATCCACGTCGAGGTCCAGATGCACGACGAGGTCCGGCTGGTTCCAGCGGAACTCATCGGCCTGGTCGTCGGTGGATATCAGGTCGAACAGATCCTCTCCGAAGGGCCTGTCGGGATCGTCTACAGCGCGATCCAGGTCAACCTCGGGCGCGAAGTGGCGCTCAAGGTGCTCAAGCCAAAGGCCGCGCAAGCACCCCAGCGCCGCTTCCTTCGAATGATAGAGATCTCGGGACAGTTAAACCACCCGAACGTGGCGCAAGTCTACGACAGCGGGTTCGACCGCGCTCGACGGCTACACTATATGGTGATGGAGCGCGTCGACGGGCGCACACTCAAGGAGGAGTTGAGCGAGCTGGTCAAGCTGAGTCCCGAGCGAGCCGTCGACCTGCTGATGCAGATCACCTCCGCTCTGGAGTATCTACACGAGCTGGGCATCATCCATCGCAACCTCAACCCGGGCAACCTGCTCTGCCTACCCAATGGAGGTGTCAAGTTGATCGGCTTCGGTCTGGTCACCATGGTCGACAAGAACCAGACCAATGTCTCGACCGTCACGCTGGACGAGATGGACCAGAGCTTCTACCTGGCGCCCGAGCAGCTCAGCGACAACGGCACGAACCATGTGGCCGACCTATACGCCGCGGGCGCGGTGGCCTACCGGGCCCTGACGGGAGTCAGCCCGGCGCTGGCAGCTTCTCCGAGCAGCCATCTGACCCGGGCCCGCAACCACGAGCGCCTGCCCTCGGTGGCCGAGGTGGCGCCCCGATTGCCCGCGCGGCTGATCAGCATCATCGACCGCTGCCTCGAGCCCTACCCGGAGGACCGATATCCATCGGCCTCCGCCCTCAAATCCGACCTTCGGGAGTTGATCAATCCAGAGGGCATGGACGAGAGGGTGCTCGAACGGATGCGCAACAGCCTCTCGGCCATGCTGCCCGACTCACCCGAGATTCAGGGTTTCGACACCGCCGTCATGTTCCGGCCGGCACAACATGGCGTGGGCGGGGACTTCTACGATATCTTCCCCATGAAGGACGGCGAATACGGCGTCTGCGTCGGCGACGTCACCGGCCACGGCATGGAGACGCTCGCCGTCGTCGGCATGTCGAAGATGGCCCTGCGGATCTTCGCCCAGCGGACCAAGGAGCCCAGGCAGGCGCTGACGCTGGCTCACCGAGAGATCGTCGGCGACCTGGTGGCCAACACCTTCGTCTCAGCGATCCTGATGCGGATCTGCCCCAACAAAAAAATCCTGCACTACGCCCGAGCCGGCCAGAACCCCCCCATCTTGTTCAACCCCAGGCGGCCGAGAGGCGTCTACCTGCTCAACGCCCCCGGCATGGCCCTGGGCCTGGTCAAGGGACGTAAGCTGAAGGTCGAACAACGCAAGGTGCGGCTGATCTCCGGCGACCTGCTGTTCGTGCTGACCGATGGCATCGTCGAGGCGACCAACGCCGACGGCGACGAGTATGATCTACAGCGATTGGTCGCATTCCTGCGCAAGCACTACGAAGAACCGGCCGAGCAGATCGTTCTTCGGCTGGCGGGCGAGCTCGAGCAGTTCACCCGCCGCGGGCGGCCCGAACACGAATCAGCAGAAGATGACCGCACCGCGCTCGTGCTCAAGCTACTCTGATTCCAACTTGCACTGAGCCATCTTCCAGGTTATCGGTATGTCCTGGTGAAGGGGGTGCGACGGCCGCACGGCGCTTCGGCGGCGTGAGGAAAGTCCGGGCACCGCAGGGCAAGGGTGGTGGGTAACGCC
>CAZANL010000166.1:0-8804 GCA_964486115.1 uncultured Planctomycetota bacterium | reverse complement strand
GGGCGTCGTCATCCTGGCTGCCACCAACCGCCCCGATGTGCTCGACCCTGCGCTGCTGCGGCCCGGCCGGTTCGATAGACAGATCGTCCTGCCTCTCCCCGAACGAGATGCTCGGCGTGACATTCTGCGTATCCATTCCCGTGGCAAGCCGCTAGCGGGCGATGTGGATCTGGATGAGATTGCCCGTGGGACGCCTGGTTTCTCGGGTGCCGACCTGGAGAACCTACTCAACGAGTCGGCGCTGCTCGCTGCTCGCCATAATGGGGAGGTGATTCGGGCGGAGGACCTGACCGAGGCTCGGGACAAGGTGATGATGGGAGCACGCCGCCCGCAGCTGCTACAGAACGAACAAGAGCGGCGGCGCGTGGCTTTACACGAGGCAGGGCACGCGCTGCTGGCCCACATGCTGCCCAAGGCTGATCCGCTGCACAAGGTGACGATCATCCCCCGTGGACGCAGCCTGGGGGTGACTCAGCAGCTTCCCGAGGAGGATCGACACAACTATCCGAAGGACTACCTGCTCGATCGGATCACGATGGCGCTTGGGGGCCGCGTGGCGGAGGAATTGGTGGATGCGGCATCGGTCAGCAGCGGGGCAGAGAACGATTTCGAGCAGGTCAATCTTCTGGCGCGCAAGATGGTCTGCCGGTGGGGCATGAGCGAGCGTCTCGGTCCGCTGGCATTCAACTCGGATGTCGGACATCCGTTCCTCGGTCTGGAGATGCAGCAACCGCGCAACTTCTCCGAGAACACGGCTGCGGCGATCGATCAGGAGGTACATCAGCTCGTGATGGCTTGCTACGGGCGTGCGCGTAAGCTGCTCGA
This sequence comes from uncultured Planctomycetota bacterium, assembly GCA_964486115.1. GTDB lineage: Bacteria > Planctomycetota > JACQVV01 > JACQVV01 > CAZANL01 > CAZANL01. The sequence goes on along the minus strand of CAZANL010000166.1, from coordinate 7,979 downwards.
GGAAAACCGCGACTCCCTGGAGCGACTGGCCGAGGCATTGCTCGAGCACGAGTCGCTGACGCGCCCGGATGTCGAGCAGCTCTGCCGGGAGGCCAACGGGAACGGCTCCGCTCCGACCGGCGCGTAGTCCTGATGCGACCGTGGGATCGGCTGGCGCCGAGGGGGCCGTGCGGCCGACTTGGCAGCGAGGGCCGGGTCAGTCGCTCGACTCAGTCTGTCTGGCCCAGCGCTTTTTTCAGCTCAGCCTGGTAGCGGTCGAAATTCCGCTGGCTCGTTCGGTGGGCATAGCCACCCGCGTTGAGGATAATCCATCCGTGAATCGTGTTGGGGCACCAGGCGACCATCGGTCCCGACCAGAGCGGTCCCCGTGGCTTGATATCGAGCGGGTGATACGGGTAGGCCCGCTTGCCGTGCGGGCAGGCCGTCGTTTCAGGCTTCAGCTTCAACTCTGCGAGAGTGGCGGGCAGCGACTGGTTCTTTTCGTAGTGCTTGCGTAGCGCCTGTCCGATGTGCTCCAGGTTGGCCTCACATCTCATTGCCAGGGTCTGGACCCGCTGGTGTCGGTGGTGGGTCAGCAGCAGCGCGCCGGCCACGGTGCTCAAGCGGATGTTGGAGCGGATGCGCAGGGTGCCCCCGTCGGTCGTGGCGGATAGCTGCCAGGCGGTCTCCTCGGGGGATAGCTCGCTGAGGAAACGATAACCGAACAGCGTGCGGGCCACCTGGGCTGGATCGACCACGATCCAGTGTTTGGACTGGCTGTACCCCGTCAGCCGATAGCGCTGGGCGAGCGACTGCTTGTTGCGCTTGGCGTCGATGAAAGCACGCAGGCAGCGGTGGTCTCCAGTCAGGATCAGGTTCTCACCCAGCTGGGCGTAACCGGGACCACCTGGTTGGTCCGCGTGCACGATCTTCGCGCCTCGGTAGGTCAGCTGTCGGCGTCTGGGGGCCATCTTCTTGACCCAGGCACCGGCCAGAGCCTTCTTGCGCAGTCGGTGGAACGCTCTTCGGTCTCGGATGCGGGTGATAATCGTTAGTGCCTCGGGGCGAATCCGCCGCCGGATCTCGGGGGTGGTGATCACCACCGATGGGCCCAAGGTGGCAAACAACTCGGCGGCGCTGAATCCGAAGGTGGCTGGCAGGTCGGCAATCCAACCGAGCAGGTCAGAGTTACCGGCCTTGCTCTCGAGTTGAGTTGCCAGGCGGCGAAGCCGTTTCCAGCGTTTGATCGGCTGCTCGAGAAGCGTACCGTATGCGTAGCGTCCAGAAGCGGGTGGCAAGAAGGACAGCAGTGTGTGATCGAGCGGTCCGCCGACCAGAAACGATGACGCGGGGGAATTGTCGCCGAGCATCAGGCTCATTTCGTGCCCGCCCGCCGCGGCGTAGCCGTCCCGCTCGAGGCCGAACTCCGCGTCGATCAGGTCGTACGCTCGCCGGGACTGGCGCGTCAGCTTGGCTGTGACCTGGGCCATCAGCCGGGCAATGCTGGCAAATGCCCAGACCGGCTGCGCACCGTAGCGCTTGCGAGCTTGCCGAAACTGTGCCAGCGCGGCCAGGTTGTCTTCGCGTGGTTTTGACCGCACCACATAGTCGACCAGGGTGGCCAGCTTGGTGGCGCAGGCTACTTGCGTGGGGCTGAGGTGAACGAACAGCGTGAGGTCGCTGCCGGCCTCCGTCCGGTAGAGGATCTTCCCCTCGGCCGCCAGCTTGAACCAGCTGCCTTGCTCGACGTGAACGGCTAGCTCGGCGGACAGCTGGGTGGTCTGGGGCACGTCAGCCAACAACAGCAGCGGGAGGGCATTGCCTCGTGCCTCTCTTTCACCGAGTGCGACCGTCAGCTTCGTCGTGCTGGCTAGTGTGGACAGGAGTAGCTTGCTGTCCAGCCGGAGGTGTTTGTTGGCCCAGGTGGTCAGAGAGTTGCTGATCAGACGCCACTCGGCGTGGGCCAGCTTCTTGTCGCGCCAGGCGGGCAGATCGCAGACACGATCCGGCAGCCTGGCCGGCGCGGTCAACTCCAGATACAGTAGCAGATCGCGGGGCAGGCGCTCAGCCGGATCGCCGTGGAGCGGGCCGGCCAGTGCGAGGGCAAACACCAGGGAGAGCAAGCGTGGCCGCATCGAGCTACTTCTTCTTCGAGTTCTCATTCGCCTTCTGATCCGCACCCATTTGCGTTCTGTATTCTGCCAGGGACTGCTCCATACGCCTCTTGTGGCGCTTGAAAGAGGCTTCGCCGGCACGCAGGGAGCGGGTCGTGCGAGAGCCTTGGGTGTAGAGCAGCACCCGACCGTGGTCTGTGTGGGAGCACCAGCTGGTCATCCCATAGTACCGCTTGAGGTTTTTCACGATGATTGGAACGTACTTGTAGCTCTGGCCGATGTTCCGGTTCTTTTCCAGGGGGCAGACCAGGGTGCCCTGGGGTAGCTTGAGGTCGGTCAGCTTCGCCGGATATTTACCGTGGTTCTCGATGTACTGGATCAGTGAGTCCCCGACCTTGTCGAGATTCTGCCGGCACCGGTTGGCGACCGAGCTCATCGTCTCCCAGCGAAAGACGGACAGTCCCAGCCCGGCGATGGTCGAGAGGGCAGAGATGTTCGACCCCAGCCGCAGGCGTCCCTTCTCCTCGATGCTGCCGATGCCCAGAGGAACCCCCTTCTTTACGAGGGAGCCCAGCAGGGAAAACTCACGCTCTTGAGAGGCCAACCAGATCGGGTCGAACAGCATGATCTTGTGGTAACCCGCGAGGGCGTTGACCACTGACGGCTGCTGCGCCAGCGACTTCTTGTCCAGGTAGGCGTCGATGTAGGATTTGAGACAGCGATGTTCGCCGGTCAAGATCACGGTATTGCCCAGTACAGCATACCCGGCGCTGCTGTACGTGCGAGCGTACCACTCGATGGTGGCGCCGCGGTAGGTCGTGTGCTTGATCTGGTCCTTCATCCGGGCGAACAGGGCGCTCTGTTTCAGCGTTGCCATCAGCTTGTCGAATTCTGCCCGGTTCTTGATGGTGGCCACGAACGCCGGGCCGTTGCCGAGCGCCCGATCGAACATCGGAGCGGTCATCAGCGCGCTGCCGTTGAAGTGAGACAGCAGCTGGCCGAGCGACATACCGGCCTCCACCTTGAAGCCCTCGATGACCTTGGAGAAGTCGTCGTCCTTGAGAATCTGGTCGGTCTCCTTGCCCAGCTTGACGATCTCCTTCCAGAGCGCGACGGGGTTGCCTGCATTGGCGCCGATGACGAAGGCGGTGCTGTCCGCGGGGACCCAGGCGAGCAGGCTCTGGTCCGGCGTGGGTGTGCGGGCTAGATTGTAGACTCGATGCTCGGGATCGATGATCAGCGTGGCTTCGGTGGCGCGGCCATCGATCGAGGTCTCGAGGCTGCTCCCCGCACCTGCGTAGCGGATGCCACGGAAGTTGAACACCGAGTCGACCTGGTCGAACTCCATCTTCATGCGTCGCCGCATGCTATCGGTCATCAGGTTGATCGCGCTGCCGACGTTGCAGAAGGCCCACAGCAAGCGCTTGCCGTACCGCTCGCGCATCTTCTGGAAGGCCTTCAGACTGGCCAGCGAACCTTTACCCCTGGGGCCCTGGAGCCAGGTCTGCATCGACCCGCGATCCATGGTGAAGATGACCCGCTGGTTGCCCACGTGGAGCAACAGCTCGCCGTCGCGAGTGGGGTCGGTGGCGTGGGCCGTCTTATCGCCGAACGCGATCTTGTTCTTGAACATCTTGGCCAAGGGGCCAGAGATCAGGTTCTGAGCGTCTGTGGTGTCGCTCAGGTCCAGCACCAGGGTCAGCTCCGGTGTGCCTCGGCGGTGGACCTTGTTCAGGCAGAAGGTCAGCTTGCGGGCCTGTCCCGCGATCTTGGTGACCGTGGGCCAGTCGATCTCGAACTGCTTGGCCAGCATCTTCTCGAGCATCTTCAGCAGCAGCTTTTTCGCATCCGCCATCTGCTGCTTGTCCCGCCAGACGGGGAGGTCGACCAGTTTCTGTGGCAGATCGGTCAGATCGGTCAGCTCCGCGTAGAGCAGGGAGTCTGGGGGAAAGCGGGTCGCGGGGTCGTCGGCGCGGGCGTTTGGCGCCCATAATGTCGCCAGGACGATTGTGATGATGAGGGTGCGCATTTGGTTTCCCGTGTTGATTAGCTGGATAAGAGCGGACTTTTGCGGGTGAGAGGCAAATTATAGCGTTCGGTATGGGGGGCGGCAAGGCGGGGCTGCAGCGCCTGACGATCAGCAGCTGACGCTGGACACCTCAGTTTTGCAGGCGGCTCAGCAACTGCACCGCCGGAGCATATGAGGGGGTCTTGGGATAGTGCTGGATCAGCAAGCCTAGCGCGACTCGAGCCAGCGAGAGATATCCTTCGACCGCCAAATTACGCGCGCGGTCGAGCAGGAGCTTGGCTGCGCGAGGTCGCTGCGGCCCCTGGATATCGGTCAGGATTCTGCGAGCCAGCTCGGCTTCGAGCGGGTCTTCGTAGATCGTCCCGCGCAGGCTTTCCAGGGTGGCGCTGATGCGAGCCAGGCTGGTCGCGCCACTCAGCGACAGGGTCTGCTCGACCAGGTTCTCCGCCTCGTTGCGAATCAGACGCTGCTTTTCGGCGAGGTCGGTGTCTACCCTCCCGGCCAGTGAGGCCCAGCGATCGAGCAGCTTGATGCAGGCAGATAAGTCCTTTCTTAGCCGGGCTTTGAGGTATCGGTCGCGGACTAGCTCGACGGCCCTTGCCCGCTGTCGATTGCCGGGCTGTAGGGTCAGGTCGAGTTGTGGGCGGTGCTCGGCGAAGCGAAGCTGCCAGTACTCACCGGCGTCATCTTGCCAGCGACTCTCGCGATAGACCGGGGGCTTGAAGCGACAGGTGAACTCATCGCCGGCCCAGCGAATCACCATCTCGTCTAGCAACAGCCGCTGGCGGTTCTGGGCTACTGGCGTGCCCCGATAGAACAGCGAGACATTGTCCGGATGCTTGCTCCAGCGCCACTTCACGTGGGTCGTCGCGGACGGGCCCTCGTAGCGCACGAGGACGCCCTCTCCCTGTTGCCGGGCCGTGATGGCAAAAGGGAATCGCTTCTCGGGAGGCGGTCCAACCTGGGTCGCCCGCCGGTACAAGACGTCGGACTGCCCGATCTGGCTGCCGAGCTCGAAATGTCGGCAGCCGCCCAGCCACTCTCCTTCCTCCATGTTGCCGAACTCGGCGCCGATCAGCGCCCTCGGGGCTGATGTCAGCGTAACTTCCCCGGCAGGAGATAGTGTGATGCGCTTTCCGGGTGAGATATCGAGGGTCTGCGACTCTTCGGCTGGCGTTGGAGTCTCGACCAAACGCAGCGGCCCCAGCAGAACCTCTCCCAGGTCGCCCACCAGCGCGTACCCGAATCGAATCTGAGCGGCGCCCGGCTGTGGGCCGAAGTGACCCGTCAGGGTGGTCGAGTTGACATCCAGATGCGCCAACTGGGAGTGGGCCCGCACCAGCAGGTGACCGCGCTCGTCCAGGTAGTCTGCATATAGCGAGATGCTGGGCGAGCGACGAGTGGCCCGCGCACTTCCCGTGAGCGTCCAGCCCTGCTCGAGGGGAAAGACCTGCGTGGCGAACGCTCTGAACTCCTTGCCGGCGAAGTCGGATCCTTGGACCCGGATTCCTCCCCCCTCGCCGCGAACCAAGGCGATTTCACAGTTACCGGTGCTCTCGAAGCGGTAGTGCTTGGGCAGCAAGTCGGGGCCGAGTTCCTGGAAGGAGATCGTGCCCGTCGGTGCCTTGGCCCGCGTGGGTCCGACCAGCGGCTTGATCACGATCCCGGCGAGTAGGCTCCAGAGTAGCAGGCAGATCGCCGAGAAGATGCATAGTTCGACGGATGTACGCAACAGCCCCGAGGTGGCAGGCTGGTCGGCCGTTAGCGGTGCTGGGGGGTATGCGTCGAACAGCATCCGGTGTTCGCCGACCGTGATCTGATCTCCCGGTGTCAGGAGGGCCTCGGCTGTCTTGGTGTCGTTGAGTAGCGTGCCGTTTGTGCTGCCGAGGTCTTGAAGGAAAAAGCCTTCTGGTGCCGACTTGATCGAGCAGTGATAGTTCGAGACCAGGGTGCCTTCCACGATGAGCTCGCAGTCTGGGGCTCTGCCGATCTGGATCGTGTCGGAGAAGATGGCCACGTCACCGCTCAGCGGCCCACCGATGAAATACAGTCCATGCTCGCAGACCCCCGGGTCATCCTCCTGTGCACCACTGTCGTCGACGAAGACGATATTGGCAGGGCCGACGGTGATGGCCTGGCCGTCCGCGAGGATTGCGTCGGTCACTTTCTGGCCCTCGAGCAAGGTCCCACTGGCAGAGTCCAGATCCTCTAGCCGGTACTGGGCCCCCTGGCGTGTGAGCCGGCAGTGAAATCGAGACACCTTGACATCACAGATCACCAGCTGGTTGGTGGGGTCGCGACCGATGAGGAAATTGTCTGTAGCCACGGAGACTTCTTGCCGCTGGTCGTCGTGGTTAACGAGCAGGCTCGGCATATAAGGATGATACCTGGAATCCTCGGGGCAGACAACGAAGCCGGGCAGCTTTTGACTTTCCTGGGCATCGGTCTTAACGTATCTGGTTATGTCCGAGCATACGCAACTGATCAAGGGATCGAGCATCCGCGAGTATATTCTCGTGCGGCTGTTGGGTAAGGGTCCCTTTTCGCAGGTGTGGGAGGCACACCACGAGGAGGAAGGGGAGGAATCGCCCTATGCGATCAAGGTTGCGACCCACCCAATGTACGCCCGCTGGCTAGCAGACCACGAGACCTTTGCTCTCGACATCGACCACCCGAATCTCTGGCTGGCCAACGAGGTCGATGTGTCGCACCTCCCGCCGTATCTGGTTTCCGACCTGATTCCCGGGCGGGGTTTGAAGGACATCTTGGGTGCGGGGCATCGTTATCGCACGCTGGCGGCTCTCGAGGTGGTGCGGCAGATTGCAGCGGGGATCGAGGCGCTGCACCGCGTGGGTGAGTTCCACGGTGAGTTGACGCCCAACAATATCCTCGTCGCCGAGTCGGGCGACGTGATGGTGCTCGATACCGAGACCGGTCGGATAACGCGCGACATCTCGCTTTTCAACCTGCGCACGAGCAAGAATAGCCCACCGGCCGCCATTGCGGCATTGTTGCCTTATCTGTCTCCCGAAGATCGCAAGATGCCTGGGCGGACAGACATTCGCGGAGACGTCTACAGTCTGGGCATGATCTGCTATCAGCTGGTGACCCATGAGGAGCCCACGACCGATGCGGTCACGAGGGAGGACCTGGGCGACGTGTCGCGTTGCCTGCGCAGGTTCATCCTCGAGTGTCTGTCGGATGAGGGCGAACGGATGGCTAGCGGTAACGAGGTGGTTCGGCGCCTGGGGCAGGTGATCGATGAGTTGGAAGAGCTCGAAGAAGAGGGAGAGCTCGATGATGATGAGGAAGAGTATGAGTATGAATATTCTGACGACGACGACGATGACGACGAGGAGTACGAGTACGAGTATGAGCTCGACGATGACGACGATTGATGCGCCGTCGTCGTGATGACCGCCCCTGGATCATAGCCCACCGCGGGGCGTCGGGTCTGGCCCCGGAGAACTCTCGCCAAGCGTTCGAGGTCGCCATCGACGTTGGCGCGGACTGGATCGAGACCGACTTGCGGATGACCGCCGACGGGCACATCGTCTTGTTCCATGACGATCGAGTGGGCGCCGAGCAGGTGTCGCGACTGACTCTGGCACAGCTGCGGTCCCGCCGGGAAGCCCCCGTGGAGCGCTGGGATGACATCCTACCCGAGTTGGCGGGGAGGATTGGCCTGGACATCGAGATCAAGCACCCGGGCTTCGAGGCGGCGGTGGTCGCCTCACTCAAGGCCGAGGCGCCTGAGGGGTCCTTCCTGGTCAGTTCGTTCGACGAGCGTGTTCTGCGCAAGGTGCGCCGGCTGGATCGGAGTGTCCCGACGGGGCTGATTCTCACGGCCCACGGTC
>CAZANL010000165.1:0-8831 GCA_964486115.1 uncultured Planctomycetota bacterium | reverse complement strand
AACCAGCGGCTCGACAGCTCTCCCCTTGAGCTCGGTCAATGCTCGTCGCATCTGCTTCTGAACACTGCGCGCGCTCTTGAGCAATCGCCCGAGCCGGATGCTGTAGTCCAGCAACCGACTCTGAATCTCGTTGCAGCGCTCGGAACTGATGACCTCTTGCTTGACCAGTTCCTCGAGTTGGTCTGAGATCACCGGCTTGCCATCGATCAGGGGAGCGACCATTGGCTGTGTAACGGCACCCATCTTGACCTGAACCAGCGCGAACCCCTGACTTTTGAGTTCCTCCTCGAAATCGCGGAACAGCGCCCGCTCTTTGTCCTGATGCTCTTGAACCAGAGCCTCAGCTTCTTGGTGGAACTCCTCCCCTTCGAGTACCGCTCGCACCGCCTCGGACAGCGACTCGACCAACTCCTCGAGAACCTCCCGCAATAGCCGTCCAGCGCCAGCCGGAAGTCGCAGTAAACGCGGCCGGTCCGGGTTGTCGAAGTTGTTGACGAAGCACAGATCGTCCGGCCTGCGCCCACCGTCACGAAATCCCTCTAGCAGCGCGCTGACGGTGGTCATCCGACCGGTGCCTTCGAAGCCAGAAACAAAGATGTTGTAGCCCGGCGAATCGATCGACAGCCCCATCTCGATGGCCTCGACCGCGCGGGCCTGGCCAACCACCTGGGTACACGGCTCGCAGTCTGCCGTGGTGCTGACCGGCAGCTCCTGCGGATCACACTGCCAGCGTAATTGCTCGGCCGTCAATCGACAGCTGTCGATGGCTGGCCCGGATTGCGATTTTCGTTGCCGCGTCATGGTGTGGACATAAGATGCCAAGGTCCTTGCACCAGGTCAAAGATTATCGGCATGCCCGCCTCTCAAACACCTCTCTCACGCAACCGCTCATTCCTGGCGCTCACTGCCACTCAGTTCCTCGGCGCCTTCAACGACAACGCGTTCAAGCAGATGATCTCGCTGATCGCGGTGGAGAGGACCCTACAGTCCGGAGGCCTTTCGGTTCAGGCACTTGCGATGGGAGTTTTCTCGGTGCCGTTCCTCCTGTTCTGCGGCCTGGCCGGCAATGTCTCGGACCACTTCAGCAAGACACGGATCGCGCAGCTGTCGAAACTGGCTGAGATCCTGGTGATGGTACTGGGCGTGGTGGCCTTCTATCACGGCAGCATCACCGGCCTACTGATGGTGCTGTTTCTAATGGCGACTCAGAGCACATTCTTTGCACCCGCCAAATACGGCATCCTCCCCGAGATGCTGCCGGAGAGCGAGCTCTCGCGCGCCAACGGCGTGATCCTGATGACCACCTTCCTCTCGATCATTCTCGGCACGGCGGTCGCCGGGTACCTCAAGGAGATGTTCCCCAGCACGCTGCACCTCGCGGCGCTGGCCTTCGTTGGCCTGGCCCTGCTGGGAACGCTGAGCGCCAGCTTGATCCGCCGTATTCGGCCTGCGGTGCCCGACTTGCCGATCGGCCGCCATCCGTTTGGCGACCTGTGGCCGATTCTCAAGACGATCATGCGGGACGCCGACTTTCGGCTGGTCGTGCTGACCAACTCGTTTTTCTGGTTTCTCGGCGGGGTGATCCAGCAGATGGTCAACCGCTATGGCAAGGACCTGATGCAGTTAGGCGATGTCAGGACCAGCTGGATGCTGATCAGCCTCTCGGGCGGGATCGCGATAGGATCGCTGATCGGGGGGCTGCTGTCCGGCCGAAAACTGGATTTCCGAGTCTGCACCTGGGGGCTGTGCATGTTGGCCCTCGGCCTGGGACTCCTGGTCGTGGCACACCACGCACTTTGGTTGGCCCATGTCAGCCTGGCGATCCTCGGCATCGGCGGCGGCATGTTCGGGCTGCCGCTGCAGACCTACGTCCAGCTCAAGCCACCCAGCGGTGAGAAGGGAAGGGTCGTGTCAGCAACTTCCTTCGTCAACTGGATCTTCATCTTCGGCAGCGCCGCGTTCTACGGCCTGACCTCCGCGACACTGCCCATCAACTGGATCCCGGGTCTGCTGTTGTTAATGGTGCTAGGGCTGCTGCTCTACCTGCCACGGCGACTAGCACGCATCACGGCCCACACCACCCAGGGCAACCTGATATAACGGCACGATGCTGACCCAAGTCAACGACATCCAGATGCAGTACGGTCTCCACGGCCCGATCACCGGTCACCCGTTGATGTTGATCCACGGCTTCCCGCTGACATCCGAGTTGTGGCATCCGATCGTGCCGGCACTGAGCGAACGCTACCGCCTGATCCTGCCCGATCTCCGCGGGCACGGCAAGACGCAGGCCACCCAACACAGCAGCATGGGGCAATATGCCAAGGACCTGATCGCCCTGCTGGAGGTGATCCTGGAGCCAAGACCGGTCGTCCTCGTCGGGATGTCGATGGGCGGCTACATCGCCCTCGAGTTCCTCCGCCGCTACCCCGACTGCGTGCGGGCCCTGGTTCTGGTCGACACGCGCGCCGAGGCCGACACACCGGAGATTCTCGAGCAGCGGCAAAAGGTCGCCCAAGCCCTCCAGCAAGCAGGTCTCCCGGCCATCGTCGACCCGCTGAGCGAGAGACTGTTCGCCGAGTCCAGTCCCGAGGAGTTGAAGCAGTCCTGGCGGGCGATCATCTCAGCGACGCCGCCGACCGGCGCCATCGCCGCGCTGAGTGCGATGGCCGGGCGCCCCGACTCGACGGGGATGTTGCCGGAAATCGATGTCCCCACCCTGGTCATCGTCGGCGAGCAGGACCAGATCACCCCTCCCGAACAGGCGCAAGCTATGGCCGAATCGATCCCTGGAGCCCAGTTCGAGGTTCTTCCGGAGGCCGGCCACATGTCGGCCGTGGAGCAGCCAACCGCTTTCGCACAATGCCTGGAGGCCTTTCTGGGCCAGCTCTGACGGCGCACCGGGCGGCGCCACCAACCCACCGGACGGTGCTGCGCCACCCTGTCGCCTGATGGAGGCCGTTACGAGCCAGGCAGTTCGCAGAGCGAAGCGCCTGGCTCCCAGCCGGACACGCTAGTAGGTGATCTGGATCCGGAACAGCAGGGCGTCTTCCGCCTTGGTGTCGTCGATCGGAGCCCGGAAGACCGCGTGCGAATAGGTCAAGCCCAGCCGAACCATCGGGTTGGGGTACCAGTTCAACCCGGCGCTCAGCTGATAGGCGCCACGGGCACCATCTACGAAGTGCGAGAGGTTCTTACCCGTCTCGATCTGATCGAAGCGCGCCCCGATCTGCCAGGCGCCCGGCCCGCTGTCCTTGTCGTGCGGATCGAAGTTCTTCAGTGGATGCGGACGGCCGAAGCCCGCCTTCTCGCCGGTCAGCCAGTAGAAAGCCGTGATGTAGTAGCCCTGGGACACCGCTTCCGCGTCTGCGATACCGTCAAGCCGAAGGTCCTCGATCATCTTGTGGTACTCGCCCATCAGGCCAAACGAACCAACGAACCAGGCCATCTCCAGGCCATAGCGTTTTCGGTTGTCATCCTCGACCACCCCGCTCTTGAAGCGCCAAGCCCGAGTCCCCGCAACCGTTTTTGGCCCACCGGACCGGGTGCCTGTTTGATGGCCACCGGTAACCGCCGCGCCGAGCTGCAGGCCCTTGAGCCAGTAGCTCTCGGACAGGGCAAACGGGCGAACGACGATCCGAGCCGCGTAGTCCTTGTCGTCGTTCTCGTCGCTCTTGTTGGCGCCCGTGCCGTTGAAGACACCGGCGTAGTACATCAGCCGCTTGTCCCACAGCTTGCCGTGAAGCTGCATGCCGACACCCCGGTCGGGGACGTGGTAGCGCGTGGTCATCGAATTCTCGTTGATCACGCGGTAGTTCGAGCTCCAGTCCAGCTCTTCCATGCCCCACGGCACGTAGAACTGGCCACTCTTGAGCTGGATCCAGTCGACATAGTGCAGATTGACCCAGCCGTCTTTGAGAACGCCACTCGTGCCAGCAAAGTCGGCCGAGAACTTCCAATCATAGTACTTGTACAGCGTACCCTTGGCGAAGATCCGTGCGCGACGGATCAGGAAGGTGTCCTGGCCCTCGCCCCGCTTCGGGTCGTCGTCATCCAGGTGCACCCGAGTGTCGGCATGTACACGTCCGCCGATCTGGAACTTGAAGGCACCGTCACGGCTGGATATCTTGAAGCCGTCCTTGTACTCCAGGTTGAGCCGGATCCGGTTGCTTTCCGCGGCCACCTTCTGGTCGATCTTGTCGGCAAGCAGCTGCTCCTTCATCGACATGATCTGCTTCTGGAGCGCCTGCTGGCTCTTCTCGAGCTTCCGGAGGCGATCCTCCAGCTTGGTTTCCTGTGCCACTGCGCTGACCGAAAAGACCCCGAGGAGCCCAGCCGCCCAAATCACCCTCATATAACCGGCAGTCATCTGCTTCCTTTCTTTTGCTTGCTAGTGCACCAATCAATATGATTGACCTGTAAATCATTTCGGCCCGATGTCAACCCCTGGCCCCCCAAACAAATTGATCGATCTACATGGGCTTCACAGATAGAAGGGTGTCTCCGGACAGGATCTCGGGCATAATTCCCCCGTGCGAAACCCCAAGGACAGCTCACGACTTTACTTCCTCCGCCGCCACCTCCAGCTGGCTCACGCCAAGGGCACGCTCTCCACGATGGAGTACCACGCCGCGCTCGAGTTCTTGATGGACCGCGAAGAAGAGGCGCTGCGTAACCGCCAGGGCAAGATTCCCTTCCATTACGAGAAGGCCGAGCTGCTCCGGCAGGGACTGAGAATCCTCGAGTCACATCAGGTGCTCCCCATGGAGAGGGTCAACGAGACACTCGCCTTGCCGATAGGTGAAGCGGCCCCTGTCACGCCGATCTTCGACCACACAGCCGACGAGGACCCCGATCTGGTCGAGTTCCAGCTGCTCTGCCCGACCTGTGAGAGCAACCTGCCAACCGGTTCGACGACCTGTCCGTCCTGCAACCCGTCTCTGGTCAAGGACCCCGAATAACCGGATTGCGGGGGATTTCGCCGAACGGCAAGCCATCCCCGGTCGAACCCGATGCTCCCACGGGCCCAACCCGGGTCTCGCCAAATTCTTCATTCATCTACCGGTCCATCCAGCGTACGGCAGGCATATGGAAGGTAGATCATGGGGAGTGCGCTGACCCGATAGCGCAGGAGAGCGGACTTTTTCGGAAACGAACGAAGACCGCGCTTATCGCACTCACACGGGGTGAGACTGACCTACCTGAGTGGCTGATTGGCCGCTAGCAGCGATAACAGGACCCATTAGAAATAATTTCACAGGGGGTTTCCCGCAAAACGGGGCATCTCCTGGCAGGGGGCGAAGAAATTGTGTCGTTCCTGATAATTATCTGGAGATTCAAAGATGAGTGACACAGCGAGAATTCGTCGCGTCGAGGCCATTGGACGACGTCAAAAGAAAGGACGTCGGCGAACACCAGAAGACGTTGGAGCCGCTATTCCGGGCCAACGAAAACCACGCACGAAAGCCTCCGAGCCGACCGAACAGCAGCACCTGGCCCGCCGACGCCAAAAAGTCGCTGCCCAGCGCAAAAAGGACATCGCCCAGAAGCGTGTGGCTCAGCAAAAGGACGCCGCGGCCAGAAGAAAACCGGCTGGAAAAGCCCCCGCGGCACAAAATGGCGCTCGCAAGGCGCACCCGAACCCCCGGTCCGAGCCTCAGAAGGAAGCCGGCGAAAAGAGGGTGTCGCGCAGCCGCAAGGACAAGAGCAACAAGCGGATGCTGGCTGCCGCCGCGCTGGGCGGCGCGCTGATCCTCGGGATCGGCATCTGGGCCAGCTCACGCGAGACAGCGGAGAAGGTCGATCCGGCCTCCGCCCCTTACACGAAGCTGAGCAAGTCCATCGAGGAGCTGGAACGAAAAGTCCAACCCGACGAGATCATCCGTCAGATTGATCTGTTCCTCAAGGCGCACCCCGAGGGCAAGCTGGCCAAGAAGGCCAAGAAGAAGCGGGCCAGCACCCAGGACTGGATCGAGATGATCGAGGACGAAGGCGGCCTGGAGTACTTCAAGCAGGAGAAGGAACTGCTGGCCTACGCCAAGGACAACCGCCTGGCCTACAGCGGGATCTTCAAGCGACTCACCCGAATGAAGATGGAATTCAAGAAGGACTCGCCGCAAGCCAAGCTCCAGAAGATCGAAAAAAAGCTGCGCACACGTTTCTACAGGGACGCTCGCCGTGTCGCTGGCCAGACACGAAAAAAGGCTCGCGCACTGGCCGAGGCTGACAAACTAGCGGCCGCGATCGCACTGCTCGACAGCTATCCGGTCTGTTTCGGCCGAACCACGGCAGCAGGCTGGCTCAAGGAGTACCGCACCGAGCTCAACGACCAGGTCGTCGATAGCAAAAACGCGGTCGCGCGCCACGCCTATTGGGCCCTGGTTCGCAGGATCAGTAAACTCCGGGCGGCACGGCAGCTGGATCAAGCACTCATCGAGTGCGACAGCTACCCCCATGAAGACCAGCACTTCCGCAAGCAGCTGGCCAGCCTGAAACAGACGATCACCACCGAGTTGAGCGAACTTCGCGAGCAACGGGAGCGGGAGTCTCGTGAGCGAGTGGCCCGACTGGCCCGCGCACGAGTCGCAGGCATCTGCTCTCAGATTCCAGGCTTGATCGAAAACCACCAGTACCTGCGGGCCAGGAATTTGCTCGACGGCGCACTCGAGACAGTCAACGCCGAGGACCTGCGAACGAGGCTGCTGGCTGAGAAACAACTGGTCAACAAGACCGCCGACCTGATGGCCAGACTGCGCCGGGCCTTCACACGCGGCCTGCGCATCAAGGTCCTCGTCGAGCCGGGAAAGGCAGGCACACTGGTCGCCATGACCCCGTCTGGATTCACCTATCTGCCGGGCAACGGCGAGCTGACATTCAAACAGGTCAAGCCAGACACCTGGAGCACGATGCTCTACAAGGCTGACGCGGTCCACGCAGACCCAATCGTCGCCGCTCGCTTCCTCTACCGGATCAAGGGTCTGGGAGCCGCCGACCGGCTGCTGGCGCGCACCTTGAAACAACAGCCATCACTGAAAGATACTATTCACGCACTGCTGACCGAGCAAGGTTTCGAGCTACCGGCGGACTTCGTCTACTACAAGGAGCGCTGGATCGATGGTGAGACGCACAAGCATGTGCTGAAGGGCCAGGTCAAGGTTGCGGACCAGTGGTGGACGCGCAGCCAGCTGACCACCTACCTGTCAGGCAAGCGGACGCGCAGCGCCGCCCAGCAAGACCCCAACTCGAGAAGGAACCTGAGCCGCCGCAGGGCCAAACAGCTGTACGACATGGGCGTGCATCAGGTGCGCACCATCGCCAACCACGGACCCGCCAATCGCCGGGTCGACATCACGATCGTCAGTTCCGGCTTCACGCTCAAGGAGATGCCCAACTTCAGAACGACCTGCCAGCAGATCACGGACTCTCTCGCCCGCCTCGATCCATGGGGCTACTATTTCAACTACCTCAACATCCACTCTGTCGAGATCGCCGACACGCAGAAAGCAGACCCTTTCGGCGCCAACTTACACAAGATGAGGGTCCCGCTCTCGGGTTACGGTGGCAAGAGCACCTACTCCATCTGGCGGGCCAACTCCAGCACGGCCTGGCAATACGCCAAGCTGGCACCTGGGGCGGACTTCGTCATCGTAGTCGCCAACGTCTCCACGGGATCGGCAAGCGGAGACATCTTCAACAAGGTAGCGACGATCCATCGCCAGGGCAGCAACCGCTGGGACGACGAGACCGGTCGCCGCATCGGCCCACACGTGGGCAACCAGGGCGAGCCTGGCGGCGACGTCGCAACCGCGCTGGCCCACGTCTTGGGCCATGCAGTGGGTCGTCTTGCCGACGAGTACGAGTACAGCCCGACCGGCGCGATGGCTGGCTTTCAGTCCGCCGGCGAAGACGACTTCACCGTCAACATCTCACGCGAATCAGACGTCCGCAGGACGCCCTGGCACTACTGGGTCGAGCAGCCGATCCACGCGCCGGGAGCAGTCAAGAGTCGTGAGGGCGCGGCCAACTCGGAGACCGACTGGTACCGTGCGCAGTCCAACTGTGTCATGCGCGGCACCTCGAACCGCTACTGCGTCGTTTGCCGGGAACAGATGGAGCGCACACTGCTCAAGTACATCCGCCTGATCGAGGACGCTCTTCCCGCACCCACGGGGACGACCCTCTGGCGGGACGACTCACAGACATTCGAGGTCCGAGTATTCCAGCCGGTCAACCACGAACGAGAGCGCCACTCCAGGGTCGCGGTCGAGTGGTTTCTCGACGGCCAGCGCATCGACACTCACAAGCAGTCTCCCGGGTCCATCTTCAGTGTCCAGCTGCGCGGTGACAAGTTGGCGGTGGGCACCCACGAGCTGATCGCACGCACCCGGCTGATCTCCCCGTATCTTCGACGGGACATGGGGCGCTCGACCGACTGCGTCGCCTGGACCCTCAACGTGACCGGGCTGCGACGCCCGGAGTTGAGAGCCCCCCACAAGATCAATGCCAACGAGCGAGAGTTCATCAGGTTCAAGGTCGAGACAGCCCACCTGCCGGAAGCATTCGATCTCGTGGGCGAGGGGATGCCCGAGGGAGCAAGCTTCGATCCCGAGACGCGGATCTTCAGCTGGCGACCCAGCCCGAGCCAGACCGGTATCTACCCGATCGGCTTCTCCGCCACCAATGGACAGTACACGGTCAGAAAGCACGTGGAACTGACCGTCCGCGGCCGGAGCGAGAACTATGGCCCCGTCTGCGACCACGTGCCCTCGGTTCAGACCCAGGCGGGAACTCTGGTGAGAATCCAGCTCAAGGCGACAGACCTGAATGGCGAC
>CAZANL010000164.1:0-8839 GCA_964486115.1 uncultured Planctomycetota bacterium | reverse complement strand
GGAAAACTTAATGACCATTTTCCTCTCAAAGTTTGGCAAACTGGCTCTGGTACACCGACCAGCGCGTCGAGCAACTCGGCCACCACACCGGCGGCACCGATGTGGTACACCGTGAGCTCGCCGCGAGACACCGTTTCCCAGTGAATAAAGGGATCCAGCAAGACATGGGTCTGGTGCATTTGCATGGCAGGTCTTTGGCGGTCTAGATACTAGGCACGGGTATGTTAGACTGGCCTTCTCAGGGCCGCAAGGAGTATCGTCACCCCCCATCCGCATGCCGATCGTCATCGTTTCTCGCCTGAACAGCGGCATCGCCCGCTCGCTCGAGACCGGCTGCTGGGAGCCACACGGCATCCCCGCCCTATACAAGCTGCTCGAGGGTTTCGCCACACAGCAGACCTCCCTGGACGTGATCCTGCTCTGCAAGAGCGAGCAGGACGGCCCGGCGTTCCGCCGGATCACCGAGGTCCGCTTCGAGACACTCCCCCACCGCTTCACCGTGGTGCCCTACTACCGCCTGCCGCTGCCTTCGAGCAAGCTGCGCACGCTGTACAACGACTGTCTCCAGTTCGCCCACGTTGTCTGGCGAGTGTACGTCGCCCGGCGGGCGAGGCTGGTCTACTGCGACCGCTCCAATCTGGTGCTGGCCGCCATCTGCCGCCTGCTCGGTCTGCGAACCGTGGTTCGCTTTCTCGGCGTCGCCCACTTTGCCGACTTTCTCGATGGGTGGCCGGCCCGGTTGAGGTCGCCCTTGCTCTTCCTCAGCCTCAAGGTGCCTCACAGCTGGGTCGTCTGCAGCGAAGACGGCAGTCCTGGCCGCGAGTTGTTCCGCACCTGCCTCAACCGGCGCACACCAGCACGAATCCTGCTCAATGGGATAGACGCTCCCGTGCCACGCGCTCCGGCCGGAGCGATCCCACGGGTCCTGTTCGTCGGCCGGCCAACGACCGGCAAGGGAGCGGAGGACTTTCTCCAAGCTCTGAGCCGCCTGCATCAGCGCGGTCGCTCATTCGATGCGGCGATGCTGTGTGGCGGCTACGACACCCGCCCATTGAACGAACAGGCCGATCGACTCGGTCTGCTCGGACGGGTCACTTTCGAGCAGCGGGTGCCCCACGATCAGGTGAGCGCACACTACGCCCGGGCCGACATCTACGTGTCACTCAACCGACTAGGGAACCTCTCCAACACGGTGCTGGAGGCGATCAACCACGGCTGCTGCCTGGTAATCCTCGGTCGAGAAGCGGGCCTGCCGACCGATGCGGCAACGGCCCGGATCCTTCCCGAAGACGCGGCACTCCGAGTGGCGCGTCAGAACGTCATCGAGGACCTGACAGCGATTCTCGAGCGGTTGATCGACGACCCGGAACAGATCCGCCTGCGCCAGGAGCGAACGCTAGACCTTCGGGACAACCTGTTGCGGAGCTGGACGGAAAGAATCGACGAAGAGGTTCGTCGGATCCGCTGGATTGCGCGCTGAGACACTCCCGCCTGGACACACCCTCAGCAGCTTGTCGTGGTACGCGCAGGTTGATGTTCAACTCCTCGCCGAGCCTGCACGCGACCTCGGCCGTGTCGTCGGTGCTCCCGTCATCGACCAGCAGGATCTAGACGGACCCCGATCGCGATGCCAGATACTGGGCCAGCTCGCGCAGGGTAAGCGGCAAGCGCCTACCTTCATTGAAGGCCGGAATGATCAGCGTGAGGAGCGGGTCCACGGTCGCTGGCCGGGTCGTTCAGCTACACCAGATACAGGCCCTCGGTCATTGACAGGCTCGATATTTCGCAGATCGACCTGCTCGGCGGCGAGGGAAGTAGCTGCTGCACCGCTAGAACTCGATGACCAGCTTGCCACGGTTGATTTTGCCTAATGCCAGATCCAGCGGCGCCTGCTTGCCCTCGGGAAGCAACGTCAAATGGCTCTTCCCCACTCGCTCGATCCGCCCCACCAGTTCCTTGCGGCCCTCATGCGGCTCGGCCAGGAACAGCCGAACCTTCTGCCCCAGATTGCGAGCGAAATCGCGGGGGATCTTCAGTGGGCGGTCGAGGCCAGGAGAGGCCACCTCGAGTCGGTGCTGGCCCGGAAAGAAATAGTCCTCCTCATTCCATCGGGACCGGAGTTGGCCAGCCAGCCGCCGACAGTCTTCAGCGCTGACGCCACCCTCCTTGTAGATCAGAACCCGCACGAATGGCCGCTTGGCAGGCCCCTTGACCTCCACCTCGACCAGTTCGAGCCCGATCGCGGTCGCGATCGGTTCGATGTACGCCTGAACGTCATTCGAGGTTCTTGGCATCCAGTTTTCATTTTACCCGCCGCGAGGCGCTTGGTAAAGCAGACCGTATGCGGGACAACATGCTGCCCTACGGCCGCCAGTCAATCGACGAGGCCGACATCCAGGCCGTGGTCGAGGTGTTGCAATCCGACTGGCTGACCACGGGACCCACGGTCGAGGCCTTCGAGGAGGCCTTTGCCACTCAGACCGGCTGTGCCCACGCCGTGGCGCTGAGCAACGGCACGGCGGCGCTGCATGCGGCCATGTTCGCGCTGGGGATCGGCCCCGGAGACGAAGTGATCGTCCCCGCGATGACCTTCGTCGCGACGGCCAACTGTGTGGCTTACCAGGGCGGAAAACCAGTATTTGCCGATGTCCTGCCCGCCAGCCTGCTGATCGACCCCGATAGCGTGGCGCAGCACATTACCCCCCGGACCCGCGCGATAATCGCCGTCGACTATGCCGGACAGCCGTGCGACTACGACCGGCTGCGCCGACTCTCCGATCAGCACGGCCTGGCCCTCGCCGCGGACGCCTGCCACGCCGTCGGCGGCAGCTACAAGGGACGATCAGTCGGATCGCTGGCCGACCTGAGCACGTTCAGCTTCCACCCGGTCAAGCACATGACCACGGGCGAAGGCGGTGCGGTGACGACCGACCAGCCGGAACTGGCGCGGCGCATGCGGCTGTTCCGCAACCACGGCATTACCAGCGACCACCGCCAGCGCGCGGCGCAGGGCTCCTGGTTCTACGAGATGGTCGAACTGGGCTACAACTATCGAATCAGCGACATTCAGTGCGCACTCGGCCTGAGCCAGCTGGCGCGGCTGGATCGCTGGGTGACGCGGCGGCAGGCGATCGCAGCACGCTACGATACGGGCCTGGCCTCTCTGCCCGGCGTCGAGCCACTGGCCCTCTCACCCGACGTGAGCCACGCCTACCACCTGTACGTGGTGCGCGTGGCAGGCGACCGCGACGCGCTCTTTTCGGCACTTCGCCAGCGCAATATCGGCGTCAACGTGCACTACATCCCGACCACCCTCCAGCCTTACTACCGGGCTGCGGGGTCCTGTCCGGTGGCCGAGCAGGCCTACCAGCAGATCCTCTCGCTGCCCATGTTTCCGGCAATGAGTGACGAGGATGTGGATGACGTGTTAACCGCGCTGCGCGACACAACCGGCTAGCACCGTCTCGATCCGGTCGATCCGGCTGTCCCAGCTGAACTCGGCGGTCGCGTGTGCGCGCGCAGCACGGCCCATCGCCCGCAACCGCTCGGGATCGGTCAACAACTCGGTCAGCTCGCGGCCCGCTCCTTCCGCGCCGGGCGGGAGTAGCCTCCCCGTCACGCCGTCGGTGATCAGTTGCTCGGCGCCGGGGAACCGAGAGGCCAAGATCGGCAACCCCGCGGCGTGGGCCTCGAGCACCGTCAACGGCATCCCCTCGTGCTCCGAGAGGAACAGCAGCAGGTCCGCCCGCTGGTATTCGCCGATCAACGCCTCGTCACCGAGAAAGCCGGCGAAGCGGACCGACTCGGTCACACCACTCCGCCGGGCAAGCGCTTCGAGCGCACTCCGCTCGGGCCCGTCGCCGGCGATCGTCAGGCTCAATTCGAAACCGGCGGCCCGCGCCTCGGCGAGTGCTCGTATCGCCCGGTCGATCGCCTTCAGGGGAACCAGCCGACCGACGCAGAGCAGCCGTCCAGCCAGTCCATCGCGCGGCTCCGCGGGGGGCCTAAACCGGCCACAGTCCACGCCGCTACCAACCACCTCGAGCTTGTCCCGCGGGAGGTCGTACCCCGTCCGCACCTCCTCCAGCGTATGGTGGTTGACACAGATCACCCGGGCGGCGCGCTCGAGCACCCGACGCTCGACGCGGGCCGCGACGGTGCCACGCATCACCTGCTCGGCCAGCGATCCGGCGTGCCGGGCCATCGCGAGCATCGTCGAGTGGACGAAGACCACCTCCGGGACCACCGGATCGAGGTAGGCCCCCAACGGGGTGAAGTGGTTGAAAATGACGTCGAAGCCGCCACTCAGACTGGAAGCCACCCTGCGGGAGAAACCCAGGGCGCGAACGAAAGGCAGCCGGCCTACGCGCAGTCTCTCGACATCCGGTTCCTCGGCGTGGTTCGAGTGTTCCCGATAGCAGAACAGCCTCACCTGGTGGCCCCGCTGACGCAAACAGTCGAAGACCACCTGGACGTAGCGCGCGGCTCCCCCGGTCGCCAGACCGGGGTCGTGGTGGGGAGTCAGCAGCGCCACCCGCAAGCTCATGCGAGTTGAGCCACCATGCGCACCACCGGGCCCAGCGTCTGCTCCGGCCCGAACTCTTGCTCGATCAGCGCCAGACAGGCCAGCGTCGTCTCCCGGTAGCCCTGCTCGAGCCCTTGCGCGGCGGCGATCAGCTCGTCGAGGTCGTTGCAGTAGACCCCGGCGCCATACCGCTGAATCAAGCCGTCCGGATCGACGCGGGAGATCACCGGCGTGCCGACCGACCATGCCTCGAGAAACGTGTTGGGAAAGCCCTCTGTGGCCGAGGTGCAGACCAGCGCCCTGGCGCGCCGATACAGCTCGCGGATCTCGTCAGGAGCCACGTGGTCCCTGTAGCTCAGGTTGGGTAGCTGGCCCACCGCCTGCTCGACCTCCGCTCCGGAGGGATCCCCGGCCATCGCCTGCCCGACCATCAGGAACCGCTGCTCCGGCAGCCGACGCGCCAGCTCGACGAATTCCAGCGGCTTCTTGTAGACGCGTTCGAGTCGGCCGACCCAGAGCAGCCCATCCCGCTGCTCGTACGGCAAGAAATCCGATTCTGATAACGCAGGCTGGATCAGGTTCCGCGCCAGCGGTGCCAGACGACCCGACTGAGCCTCCAGCAGTGACTGCTGGCGGATGGTCTGTGCCAGCAGACCGTCAGCAACTCGCAGTGCGCGGCGAAACAGGCGATTGATCAAACGTGGGTGAGGCCAGTCGGGCAAGACATCCGAGTCGCTGGTGATCGCATACACATATCGCAGCGGGAACACGGGCCGGACCACGCAAAGCAAGATGGCCAGCGGCAGGTTGCCACGAACGTAGAACAAAGCACCCCGCCGACGATAGACCTCTCGCAACAGGCGCAGATATTTCAGCGGTATCCGCAGGACGGACGGCAGGCTGGAGCCTGCCGTGAACGAGGTCCGACACTCGAACCCCTCCCACTCCGTACGGGGCGGCTGGCCGAAGTCCGCGACGATGAAGCTGACCTGATAGCCGGCTCGAGCCAGCTCGCGAGCCAGCAGCACCTGCTGGCGCTCGGCCCCCCCCAGAGGGGAGCGCACCGAGTCGTCGAAGTACGGATAGACGTACGGAGCCAGAAAACAGACGTGCCGCATCGACTCAAGTGTACCTCGCGATCCGCGTCTGGGGAGCCGCTCCTTTCTTTCCAGCTCACCGCTGCTCAACCCGGACCTCTAGTAGAAGTCGGCCCCGCGCTGCTTCTCGTTGTTCGGCGCCTTGGCTTTCTTGGCGGCCCGCTTGCCGAGAATCACCTTCAGCTCGTGAATCGGGGTGCCGTCGCTCCACTTACCCATGAAGCGCTGCTCCCGAGTATTACCCAGTGCGTATCGGCGGTTCTTGCCATAAAAAGCAGCGTCGGTGAGCGCATCCAGCAGCTTCCAGTTGCCGTAGAAGTCATGCGCATTGAGATGCGCGGAACTGCGGGTGCCATCGGTGCTGGAGAGGGCATCCATAGTCT
Organism: uncultured Planctomycetota bacterium; assembly: GCA_964486115.1. Taxonomy (GTDB): domain Bacteria; phylum Planctomycetota; class JACQVV01; order JACQVV01; family CAZANL01; genus CAZANL01. The sequence continues at coordinate 2,834 of CAZANL010000164.1, read as the reverse complement.
GCTGACCGGTGCCGTTGAAGCGGCGGTCGGGCGCGAAAGGCTGGCGATGGCTGGCAATCAACGCCGGCTGGCCACGCCGATCACTGGTCAGAATGAGCAGGTTCTTGTTCCGGGGTGCAACCCCCGTCGCACCCTCGAAGATCTTCTTGCCGATCATGTCGCCCACCACGCGATCCTCGGCCCCGACCAGCACGACCAGTAGGGTCTGCTTGGGAATCTGGCTGTGATCGGCCAGCAGGCTGGGCATGATCGACCGCCAGCCGGATTTGCCGTGGCTGTCGCCGGGCTGGATCACCAGCACCGCCCCAGGCTTGGGCAGCTGATGCTTACCGGCCTGGGCCGCGATGTTGGCCGCCAGCGACGCACCCAACGAGTGGCCCGCGAGCGCGAACCTCTTCTTGTCGGCCTGGAGGTGGGTCTTGCCATCCAACCGGCCCAGCGCATCCTTGATCGAGCGAATCGCGGCTGGGGTCATTGAACCGGGAGGAGTCAGCATCGAGGCCTGATAGCGCGGATAGAGCACGATGTTGCCGCGACGCACCAGGTGCTCGATCCACGCCCCGTAGCCATAAGGACTCATTCCACCCCAGCCGTGCAGCAGCACGATGACGGGCGCGGGCTGGGTGGGGCGGGGCGAGGCGGGCTCGAACAGCCAGTACTGGTCGTCCCCTTCGAGAAAGGTGTTCTGGACCACCCTGGCGTGCTTGTAGAGACTGCCGCCGGGGCCGGATGCGGGCTGCTGAGGCCCAAGAAGGGTGTCCTGGGCCTGCAATGGAAGCGCCAATAACGCCATCAGGGCGACAGCAACGAGTTCTCGCATTCTCGGAATCTCCAGTTGGTTAGTGGAGGTCTTATACGGGTGGCAGTCTCAATTGTGAGATCGAACGAGCAGGAAAAGTCGATCGATCAGTCGTTCCCAGGAGATCTCCTGCGCCAGATACTCTCGAATCGCCGCAGGCGCTGCTGAGCGGTCGAAAGCGCGGAAGAAGGCGTCGATCCCCTCCGCAAGCGCTTCGACGTTGGGTTCGACCAACACTCCGGTCCGTCCGGGCTCGACACAGTCGGTCAGGCTGCCCACACTGGTCGCGATCACCGGTCGCTCGAACAGGTAGGCGATCGGCAGGATGCCCGAGCCGGTCGCCGTCCGATACGGCAGCAGAACCGCGTCGCAGGCGGCGAAATACCTGGCGGTCTCCTCAGGGGTGGCATAGCGGTCGATCAGCCGCACGAGATCGGACAGCCGGTTGCCTTCGACTTTCGCATCGATCTCGGATCGCCCCCGCCAGATCTCGCCAGCGACGATCAGCTGTGGCCGGGTCGAGGTGCGGGCCAAGGCATCGAGCGCCATCGGCAGCCCCTTGTACGGCCGAACGAAACCGTAGAACAACAGCAGGCGCGTGTGCTCGTCGATGCCCAGCACCCTGCGGGCAGCCTCGCGGGTCGGACTGTTGACGGGCGGCTCGAACAGCGGCGGCATCTTGGCCAGCACGCGCGGAGCGGCCGGCGCCTGCCGGGCCAGCTTCGCCAGCTCACTCTGCGAGTGGACCAGATGGCCATGCCCCAGCCGCAGCACCAGCTGCGAGCAGATCCGCGCCATCGCACCGGCATCGTGAGAGACCACGTTATGAGACACGAAAAAAATACGGATCCCGGTAAACAGCCGAACCAGCATCCCCAGCAGCAGCAGATGCGGGGCCCAGAAAGGCACCGACCAGGTCAGCACCAGGCTGTCGGGACGCTGGCGATCGAGCTTGCGGAACAGCGCCAGCCAGGTGAGAGGATTGAGGCTGTCGAGCGTGTAGTGAACGCCCTCCACCGGCGCCTGCGCCCCCGGCTCGCGGTCGGAGGCGCCGGGATAGAGAAACCTCGGGTACTGTCGGCTGTAAGAGTAGAACTCGACCCGAGCACGCCGCTGAAGCGCTTCATAAAGCTGCGTGTTGTACTGGGCGATCCCGCCGCGCCAGGGCGCGATCGGGCCGACCAGGACCAGATGCGGCTTGCCGGCACCCATCAGGGCACTCTATCACATAACGTGGATCTTGATATCCTGAGTAGGTGATCGAGCATAGGCGTCTGCTACAGCTGTTTCTCCTCGCCGTCGCGATCCGAGCCTGTTTCGGCCTGATACAGCCGGAGCACCCCCGGTTCGCCGATTCGCAGCAGTATCTGGCGATGGCGGAGAATATCCAGGCCGGAAACGGCCCGATCATCAACCAGAGGCTGAAGGCCTATCGGGCCCCTGGATACCCCTTCTTCCTGGCCGGGGTTTCGACGCTGCTGGGCCACGACATCCGCGTCTTGCGGGTCGTCCAGGCCTTCGTCGGCGCACTGGTGCCACTGCTGCTGGTGCTGCTCGGGCAGGAGCTGGGAGAAAAGCGTGCTGGATGGCTGGCCGGCCTTGCGGCGGCCTGCTACCCCCACCTGGTCTACTTCAGCGCGAGGTTGCTGACCGAGACGCAGTTCACCTTGCTGCTGCTACTGGCGATGCTGATCCTCGCCCGCGCCCACGGCCGATCCAGCTGGCGACTCTCCCTGGCCGGGGGGGCTGCCCTCGGACTGGCCACGCTGACCCGCTTCAGCTTGGGGCTGCTGCCCCTGGCGCTGATCCCGGTTTGGTTCTGGCACACACCGAGGCCTCGCCGTCAGTTCGTCTTCGTCCTGCTCGGGTTCACGCTCGTGCTGGCACCCTGGAGCGTGCGCAACTACCGGATTCTGGGCAGCTTCGTCCCGCTCTCGACCCACCTGGGGCATCATGCCTGGGAAGTCCTCGGCCCCCAGGCAACTGGCGGTCCGGTGGCCGACCACATCACCTGGCCCGAAGGGACACACACCCT
>CAZANL010000163.1:8408-8850 GCA_964486115.1 uncultured Planctomycetota bacterium | reverse complement strand
TGGGGGTGATCGCCGAGGAGGAGTGCGAGCTGATCCACTATGCGATCGATCGCCTGCTGGGGGTCGAGGATCTGATCATATATGGCGAGACGGACTGCACCAGCTGCGAGCGAGCCGGCGCTGTCAGCTTCAACATCCGAGGTCTCGACCACTCGCTGACGGCGGCCGCACTCAATGACTACTTCAACATCGCTGTACGCAACCAGTGCTTCTGCGCCCACCCCTATGTTCGGGAGATGATCACCGAGGTGCTCGCCGAGGAAGAGGATGATTTGACGGACCAAGAGCTCGAGGATCTGGCCGAGCTGCATCGCGGCATGGTGCGGGCCAGCTTCGGGATCTACTCGACTCGGGCCGACGTGGATGCGCTGGCCGACGCGCTGGTCCAGATCACCGGCCGGAAGTCCTTCTTTGACGATCAATATCAGCCCAACGAGCAGGG
>CAZANL010000163.1:0-8398 GCA_964486115.1 uncultured Planctomycetota bacterium | reverse complement strand
AGGGCGACTACGAGCACAAGACGTTTCGCTTCGACCACCGGGCCCTGTTCAGTATCAAGGGCGAGGTCGACAGCTGGTTCGAATCGGAAAACCAACCCGCCTAGGGGCAGGAATCACAGGAAGACAACTCATGAAGATCGTCGTACCCGTCAAGCTGGTACCGGACCTCGTCGAGGAGTTGGAGATCAATGACGAGGGGACGGACCTGGAGCGTGACTTTCTCAGCTATCGCATCAATGAATTCTGCGACCACGCCCTGGAAGAAGCCTTGCTGCTAAAGGAGGCCACCGGGGGGCACGTCACCGTGCTGGCCTTCGATGGAGAGGAAACGGACAAGGTGCTCTACACCGCACTGGCCAAGGGGGCCGACCGGGTGGTGAAGCTGAGCGGGCTGGATGACGGGGCGCCGACCCGCGCGGTGGCCCTCGGCGTGCAACAGGTGCTGGGCAGTCTCGAATGGGAGTTGCTGCTGACCGGGGTACAGGCGGCCGATGACCGTGACGGCCAGCTGGCCGTCCTGCTTGGGGGGCTCCTGGGGGTGCCGCACGTCAGCGTGGTCAGCGACATCACGGTTGCCGATGGTACGCTGAGCTTGCACAAGGAATATGCCGGGGGCGTGATGGCACGCTTCGAGGCCGAGCCGCCGCTGGTGCTCGGCGTCCAGTCTGCGCGGGCCACGCCGCGCTATGCACCGGTCAGCCGGGTGCGCCAGATGATGAAGGAAGCGGAGCTGGAGCAGATCGAGGTGGATGTGGATGGCGAGGTGCGATCCAGCGTCCGCAAGATGTTTCCGCCGGAAAGCGGGGAGCGCGCGGAGATGCTCGATGGGGAGGCCGAGGAAGTGGCCGGGCGGATCCTCGAACTGATCAATGAGAAGAGGGGTTGAGATGAGCAGTGACATACTCGTCGTCGCGGAGCATGAGCGCGGCCAGATCGCGGATGTGACCTACGAGCTGCTGGGCCTGGGTCGCTCGCTGGCGGAGGCAGCCGGCGGGCAGCTGATCGTCCTGCTGCTGGGTTCGGGGATCTCGGGGGCTGTCGACACGCTGGGCGCTGCGGATCTGGCGCTGGTCGTCGATGACCCGGCGCTGGCCGAGTTCAATCCGGAGTCCTACAACGCGGCGTTGGCCAGTGTGGTCGGCACTCGGGGTCCGCGCCTGGTTCTGGTGGCCAATACCTCGATGGGGATGGATCTGGGCGCGGCCTTGTCGGTCTCGGCGGATATCCCGCTGGTGGCCTATGCCGTTGCGGTAACCTTGGAAGATGGGCCGGCCGTCGCCACCAGCCAGTTGTACGGGGGCAAGATCTTAGCCGAGTCGGTGATCGAAGGGGATAGTGGGGTGATCAGTTTGCTGGCCGGCTCCAACCCAGCCGATGCGGGCCGCAAGGACGGGACACCGCCGACCGAGGCTGTGGAGGCGTCGGTCGGGGCCGGAAAGTTGCGCTTCGCAGGGCTGATCGAGCCGCAGGGCGGGGATGTCGACATCACTCAGCAGGACCTTTTGGTCGCCGTCGGGCGCGGTATCGGCAGTGAGGACAACCTGCCGATGGTAGAGACGCTGGCCGGGGCACTAGGCGGTGCGGTCGCCAGTTCGCGACCGATCGTCGACAGCGGCTGGCTGCCCAAGACCCGTCAGGTCGGGAAGAGTGGGGTCAAGGTCAAGCCGAAGATCTACCTGGCGTTGGGGATCAGCGGCGCTCCCGAGCATATCGAGGGGATGAAGGATGCGGAGTTGATCATCGCGGTCAACACCGACGAGACGGCACCGATCTTCGAGTACGCGCACTACGGTACGACGGAGGACCTGGAAGACATCGTCGAAGCGCTGCAGGAGAAGCTGGACTAGTGTTGTCCCGCGATTTGTGCTGCACGTCAGCCGTGGTCGCGGGGTCGGCTTCGAGCGTGGCGAGACATTAGGCGATGCCGCCGGACACTCCCCACCGAGAGGTTTTTCTGCATCTGGCGCCCTGGATGCGTTATGTGTTCTACCTCTCTGCCGGTCTGGCGACGGCCATCTTTCTCTACGGCTTCTACCGGCGGCTGGCCAAGTATCGCAAGGGGCGTTCGGTCAATCGCTTCGACGACTTGCCGGGACGGATCCTCAAGGCCTGTGGCACGATCCTGACCAACGCCACGGTTCGCCAGGGCGATGGGTTGGGTGGGCTGGCCCACACCCTGATCCTCTGGGGCTTCATCATTTTGCTGATCGGCACAGCTATGGTGGCTGTGGATTACGATCTTCTCGAGCCGTTGGGGTACAAGCTGCTCAAGGGCCGGTTTTATCTCGGGTTCTCGGCGGTGCTCGATGTCTTCGGGTTGCTGTTCATCGTCGGGCTGGTGATGATGATGTTTCGTCGCTTCAGAGGTCTGCGTGAACTGGACTACACGCGCGCCGATCATCAAGAGGGCGCGGTCGATCGCTCCGCGTACGTCGCCGACGACTGGATCTTTCTCTGGCTGCTGCTGCTGATCGCTGTCAGCGGCTTCCTGGTCGAAGGGCTGCGCATCGCTGAGAAGATGCCGGCGCACGAGAAGTGGTCGCCGGTCGGCTGGGCCATCGCTTCGGCCATACAGGGCGCGTCCGATAGCCGCCTGATCGCCTGCCACATCTGGGCCTGGTGGGGCCATGCGTTGCTGGTGATGCTTTTCATCGCCTACATCCCCTTCAGCAAGATGATGCACGTGATGACCGACATCGCCAACCTGGTCTTTCGGGACGAGCGACCGGCGCGAGAGCTGCCTCCGCCGCCCGAGGGAAAGCCGGGTTACGCGGCGATTACCGACTTCACCTGGAAAGAACTGCTCGACCTGGACGCCTGCACCAAGTGCGGTCGCTGTCATGTTGCCTGTCCGGCCCACGCCGCGGGCACCACGCTCTCGCCGAGGGACATGATTCTCGACTTGCGTGGGTTTGCCAACGAGACCTTCAACACACCGGAGTGGTTGACGCAGCGCTTCGGCAACGGCTCGCCATGGAGCGGCGCCAGCCCGCTCGAGGTGGATGTCGCGACTCAGGTGATCCGCCCGGAGACGCTGTGGAGCTGCACCACCTGCCTGGCCTGTGTCGAAGTCTGCCCGGTCGGGATCGAGCATCTGACTCACATCGTGCAAATGCGGCGACAACTCGTCGATCAGGGGACGGTGGGCGACAATCTGCAGGGAGCGCTGATCAGCCTGGGTGACTACGGCAACTCGTTCGGCGCCTCGGCCAAGAAGCGGGCCAAGTGGACCAAGAAGATCAAGCCCAAGCTGAAGGATGCACGTAAGGAGGCCGTGGAGTACCTCTGGTTCGTCGGCGACTTCGCCTCATACGATCCGCGGATGCAGGAAAAGTCGGTGATGGTGGCCGAGGTCTTCAACCGCGCAGGGCTCGACTTTGGCATCCTCTACGACGGTGAGCGCAACGCGGGTAACGACGTGCGTCGCGCGGGAGAGGAAGGGTTGTTCGAGATGCTGGCCGAGGAGAACATCAAGGCCCTCGAAAAGGCGACCTTCAAGGAGATCGTCACCACCGATCCCCACACGCTCAACGCCCTGCGCAACGAGTACCCGGCACTGGGCGGGAGCTACACCGTCCACCACTACACTGCTCTGATTTCGCGGTTGATCGCCGACGGCAAGCTGTCGATCCCCAGCAAGCTCCAGCACAAGGTGACCTACCACGACCCGTGTTACCTGGCCCGCTACAACGGCGAGGTGGAGGCGCCTCGGGCGCTGCTGGCACAGCTCGGTCTACAGCTGGTCGACATGCCGCGTTGCGGGGCCAACACCTTTTGCTGCGGTGCGGGAGGCGGCCGGATCTGGATGGATACCAGCAACGAGACACAGCGGACCAGCGAGCAGCGGATAGAGGAGGCGCTTGCTCTGGGAGACGACATTCGCTATTTCGTCACGGCCTGTCCCAAGGATTATGCGATGTACACCGACGCCGTGAAATCGCTCGGCGTAGAGCAGCGGCTACCGGTCAAGGACGTGATCGAGCTGGTGCTCGAAGCTCTAGGCCAGGCCGAACCGGATGGAGAGCCTGCGCAGGAGTAGTTTGTTGGCCCCGGTCTCGTGGGAGATCTGGGGCCGCTGGCGATCAGGCACCGTTGCCCGAGACTTCGAAGCGTGTGGCCAGAGCCTGTTCGACTGTTTCGAGCCACTCTCTCCGGGGCAAGGCGTAGGGCCGGAACTTCTCCAGGCGTCCCTCGCTCTCGACATACAGCAGCGCGTTGATCAGGCCCAGAGTATTGGCCTTGGGAGAGTCGATCAGCTCCGAGGAGTCGGCGGCGCTCATCTGGAACAGGACCAGCTGATCGAACTCCCGCATCGTCCGTCGGCTGAGTGCGCGGTTGCAGTTGGCCAGCGTGTCGCACCAGACGATCGCGTGTATCTTCTGCTCGGGGCCATCGCGCAAGATGTTGGCGAATTGCTCGCCGCTGGACGGCTGGTCGTCCCGGCCGAGCAGGGCGAAATCGTCCTCCTGGCGAAGCGTACGAAATCGTTGCAGCCCGAGGACGAACAGGAAGATGTGCTGATCGGGTGAGCGGGCTTCTTCCTGGCAACGGGTGATCAGCGCGTCCAGTTCGGCCACCTTGTCCGTGACGTCCTTGAACGCAACCAGCTCGATGTCGTGCGGGACGGCGGCTGACAGACGCTCCAGGTCCTTCAGATGTTGGCTGTCGCTGCCGCTGCCGTCCAGCACCAGAATGCGGACCTGCTTCGGATTGTAGCTGGCTGCCAGGCTGACCATCATCGAGACCGCCATGCCGAAGACCGACTCGGCGCGTTGACCGACCATCAGTACGTGGCTGCCGCCGGCGGCGGTAAAGCGAGCCTCGGTCGGTCCCTTGATTGCGTTGGGTTCACCGAGCCAGACTGTCTGGGTCGACTCTATTTCGGGGCAGGCGCCCGCCATGCGTTCGCGGAGCTGCGAGTTCTTGTGTAACTGTGCGGGGGCATTGCTCTCGAAGACGATGGTCTGCCGCTCGGGACGCCCCTCGGCGTCGGCCTTCGCGGTGATCTTGTTCAGGTAGTTGCTCTGGACCTCGTCCGGCAGCCAGACGACCTGGAAAGGGTTGTTCCCCTCGACCAGACCGGACATGTTGTTGTAGATCGCCTCGCCGGGGCGCGAAAGCAGGCGTGCCGCTCCGTTGTCTTCGCCGAGTATCAGATAGGAGTCGGTCTCGTTGCACTGCAGGGCGATGCGGACGCCCATCTGGCCCAGGGTGCTCTTGGCCAGGGTATAACAGCCACTGAGGGTCTGGGACCCGAGGATCAGGTGGACACCGAAGGCCCGTCCCTGACGGACGAATCGATCGAGCAGCAGCGAGGCCTCGTGGGAGACCATGTCGTCCTCGGTGAAAAACTCCTGAAACTCGTCAATCAGCAACAGCGTTCTGGGGATCGTGGCCGCGTCTGTCGTCTTGCGATAGGAGGCCAGATCCTGGACACTCGCCTGGCGGAACAGGTCCCCCCGACGGCTCAGCTCCTCGTCCAGGCGCTTGAGCACCGCCAGTCCGAATTCGCGGTCACTCTCGATCGCGATGACCTGCGCATGGGGCAGCTGGTGGTTGGCGTAGGCCTTGAACTCGACTCCTTTCTTGAAGTCGATCAGATAAAACTCGACTTCGTGGGGGCTGTACCACAGGGCCGTGTTAGTGATCGCCACGTGGAACAGCGTAGACTTTCCCGAGCCGGTCTTTCCCGCAATCAGGGCATGTTGCGCGGTGCCCCGACCCAGCTCCAGTTCCTGTAGGCGGGTCGCGCCGGACCGGCCAATCGGGACGGTGATCGTCTTCTCCGAGCTCCGGCTCCACAGCGATTCTGCTGGTGGCGCCGCTGCCTCGAAGGCCAGCTCGACTCGCTTGGCCTCTAGTGCGCGTTGACCGAGGGCGGCGAGCAAGCGGGTTACCCTAGCTGTCTGTGGCGGTGTTTCTCCATCGAACTGGCAACGCTTCAGCCCGGCGTGCCCGAAGCTGAAGACCCCCTCTTCCTCGTCCAGGCAGATGCCGTATCGGCAAATCAGCGACTCGTCCAGTTGCTTGGGCCAGGGGTTTCGCGAGTCGTGATACAGCAGCACGTTGACTCCGCACGGAGAGCCGCTACTGATGATGCTGGCCAGTCGGTCGATCGCCAGGTCGCTGAGTCCGGTGGGGAGGTCCGCAATCAGCAAGAACTGGTAGGCCTCCTGCATTTCGCCCGCGCTCTCGTTGTACTCGGCGATTGTCGCGTAGCGGTTGCGCAGGTATTTCTGGATCACCTTCTCCATGTGCTCGGTCAACTCGGCCAGGCGCTTTTCGATGTGGCTGGGGTCCGTCCAGATCCGTCCCCCGATCAAGGTCTCGTCGTGATCGGCGAGCTCCATCAAGGCAGAGAAGTTCTGACCCAGTCCGACCGGATCGATGATCGTCAGCTGTGCCATCCCTGGGGGAAAGCCGGCGAGCAGACGCAGGGCCGAGTTGAACAGGATCTCCAGTGCCCGCTCACGACCTTGGGCGCCGGCATGAATCAATAGCGAGCCGCAGTCAGGAAAGCACAGAGATACCGGGAACCGGGCCTGCTCGGTTTCCGGCAGCTGGAGCTCTTCGTTCTCGCTGACGATCAGGCTGTTCAGCGGAAGAAGCAGTTCCCCGAGGAGGACGTTATGCGGGAATTCTTCGGCCCAGTGGGGATCCGTGCCGGTCAGGGAAGCCCAGGTCTGATGTCCCTCGTGGGCCGAGGCGAGTGCTGTGGCAGCGCTCTCTCGCAGGTCTCGCAGGGTCAGATCCCAGCTCTCCTGGGTGCGTTGATAGGCGGCCGCGCGGTCGGTCTCCGCTTCCCGGTCACGGGTCTGGTACGCGGCTATCAGATCCCGCAACTCCTGCTCGTGTCTGTCCGCAAGTTCTTGGCTGCCCTCAGTGGAAAATCGCTGATCGAGGTGCTTGACGGCGCGCTCGTTGGATGCGCGGATTCGCACGATGAGGCGCTCGTACCGCTCTTCCAGCCGAGTCAAACTGCCGTCGATATTCTGTTTGCGGGTACTGGGGCGGGAATCCAGATCCTCTTCGGCCGAGCTGACGCGCGCGACCCTCAACTCGAGGAGCTTCTTGTACTCCTTCCAGTGCCACTCCTTGTAGAGCGTCTCTTGCTGTCCAAGCCGGACTTGGGCATCTCGCGAGTCGGCCAGCATCGCCGACGCGGGTGAGAGGACCTTGTTGCGCATCCCGCGTAGAGTACAATAGGCGGCGACGAGGCTGAGGATTAGAAACCCCCCGACGAAGGCGTACTCGATCGGCGGTCGCTTCAGCGCCAGCAAGACTAGCGGCCCGATCCCATGGATCAGGCCGACGCCCAGCAACACCGCCCAGAACCGGGATCGACGAGCCCACCGTGCCGCCTTGCTGCCGGAAAGCCGCGCGGTCGCTTCCGCCAGCATGCCCAGTTGCTCCCGCATGCGCTTGATGAACACCATCGGCTTCTGCCGCTTGTTCGGGGTCGGTTGAGGATCGGGAGCGCGACTGGAGCTGGTGCCGGTCGTCGAGATCAAGGCTTCGATATTGGCGGTGATCTGCACAGCGGACCCCTGGAGGGCTTCGAAGCTGGCCAAGATCTCCTCGTTGTCCTGCTCGAGGTGGTCCAGCCTGGCCTGGGTCTTGTGGGCTGCCTTCTGCTTGGCTCGCTCGAGTTTGTCCTGCTGTCGATCCGCCTCCTCGCGCTTGTCCCTGATCAATGGCTCGCGCAAGCTGGCGTAAGCGTCCTCTGCCTGCGCGGTGCGCCGAGTCGATCGCTGGGCCAGGCGCTTGCGCTTGTGTGTCAACGTTTGCTGATGCGTCTCTTGCTCCGACTGCTGAGTCGCCTTGAGCTCGAGCTGGGCTTTCTCGAGTGTCCGCTCACTCCCGCGGCTGCCCGAGAAATAGCGGGAATCCGCTTCCTTGCGATCGGTCAGCAGCAGCTCCAGGCTGTCCTCCGCCTGAGTGATGTGCTGGGTTATCTGCTCTGGACTCAGTCCCATTGGCTCGGTCGCCGGCTCAGCGGCAATCGTTGATCGCCTGGCGCAGCAGCTGGTTGAGTTCGCGGATGTCGGCCACGGTTCGCAGGACCGCGGGGGCCAGCTCGGCAACGTGGTTCTTTTCGAAGTCGTTGCGAGCCTTGTCGCGCCAGTTTTCGCAGGTGGCGGCCCAGCTACCATTCAGGTCTTTCAACGCGCTGAGTAGCTGTGCGTCACTGCTACTTGTCAGGCGCATCACTGCCTCCACTGGTCCGGTGATAATCGTCGAGGCTGTCCAGCATCTGGTCCAGCCGGGCTAGGGCCCGTGGAGTGTTCATCTGCAGCAGGTTCGAGAGAATCTGGCTCGACGTCAGCAGGGGGCGGGCCTTCTGTTCGAGCATTGCCGTCCACCGCTTCACCTTGATGACCTTCTCCTCGGCTTCCTC
>CAZANL010000162.1:0-8851 GCA_964486115.1 uncultured Planctomycetota bacterium | reverse complement strand
GCTGGCGACTCACCTCAATCCGGACGCGGATTTTGGGCTCAATTCTGGTGTGGGGCTGTTCACGGGTAGTGAGACGATCAAGCAGGTGCTGGGGCAGATGAAGGCCGGCAGATATCAGAAAAACCCGCCGCTACCGTTTCTTGGGATCCGCGCCTGGCTGTCGAGGAGCTTCGGCGGAGCTGCAGTGGCCGGTGTTAACATGGGTTCGGGGGCGTACAAGGCCGGGGTTCGTCCAGGCGACCTGATCGTCTCGGTCGATGGATCGCCGGTGGGTGAGTGGTCCGACTTGATCCGGGCGATCACGGGCAAGAGGATCGGACAGAAGATCTCGTTCGAGGTCCAGCGGGATGGGAAGAGGCTCAAGCTCGAAGCCACCCTCGGTAGGAGGGAATGGTAATGCGTGGCTGTGCTCGACCGGTGGTGTTTCTGGCGCTGGTTCTGGCCCTGGCCTCACCGGCGATTGCAGAGGATGACCTGCTCCGTGCGGCCCGTGCCGAAGAGCGGCGACTGACACAGGCGATCCAGTCAGCGCTGAAGGCCTTTGTGTTTGTCGGCGGCGGCGGATCGGGTGTGTTGATCTCGCCGGACGGTTTCATCCTGACGAACGATCATGTGGCGGGTGGTGCTCACAAGTGGCGTGTTCGCACCAGCGACGGAGCGCTGCGTTACGCACGGCTCGTCGGGACCGATCCGTTTGGCGACGTTGCTCTGCTCAAGATCGATGGAGTCAAGGCACTCCCCTATCTGGAAATGGGGGACGCCGACAAGCTCAAGACGGGGCAACCGGTGCTCGCGATTGGCAACCCCTTCGCACTGTCCAACATGGACGAGAAACCGACCGTCACGATCGGCGTGGTCTCGGCGCTGCACCGATACAATCGGAGTCGATACACCGACGCGATCATGACCGACGCGGCGCTCAATCCTGGTAATTCGGGGGGGCCGCTGATTACGATGAACGGTCTGCTGGTGGGCATCAACGGCCAGATCCGGACCCGCTTCGAGGTGCGCTCCAATACGGGGATCGGCTACGCGATCACGACCAATCAGATTCAGAACTTCCTGCCGGTGCTCAAGAAGGCCAGGGGGGGGTTCGTCAAGCATGGCTACATTCCCGGCCTGGCAGTCTCTAGCCCAGACTCCTTGGTCCGACCGCCGCGTGTTGGGGGAGTCGACAAGAAGTCGCTGGCCGAGAAGGTTGGCTTCAAGAAAGGCGATCGGCTGCTGGCCATAAATGGCCGGGAAACCAAGACGACAAACCGTTTCTACGGCCTGATGCTGACCTTTCCGGCGGGCAAGAGGATCTCGGTTACCGTGGAGCGAGACGGTGGCCGTCTGGAGATACCGGTCTCGCTAGATCCGGTACCGATACCCGGCGAGCCTGACCTGGGTGTATCCTTCCTCAAGGTCGGTGCTGCAGCCAATAGCTTGGTCGTCAACAAGGTGGTCGCTGACAGCCAGGCGGCCAAGGCGGGCTTGAAGGTCGGGGACCGTCTGATCTCGATGGCGGGGGTGGAGATCGGCGACGCGCCGCCGGGGATGCTTCGAACCTACCTGGCCGGCCAGTTCAAGGCGCATGCGTTGACCGGGTCGCTGGTCGAGTTGACGGTTTTTCGGGCAGGAGTGCAGAAACAACTGGTGCTCGATATTCCCCAGGGTAACAAGGTGATCGGGTTCTCGATGGGGCCGACTGATGATGCGAAGAAGGTCGACCCGCTGACGATCGCGGTCGTCAATGAGGGGTCGTTGGCGGCTCGAGCCGGCTTGAAAGTGGGTGATCTGGTGCTGGGGATCGATGACGAACAGGCCAACAATCTTGAGGGTTACCAGAAACTACTCTCCAAGCATCGCCCGGGTGACCCGGTAGAGGTCGCAATTCGGCGGGGGGGCAAGGTGAAGGTGCTGGTCGTAATTCTCGGCATGAAACGGGAGATGCCTTGATGGCAATGAAGGTCAATGAGTTGAAGAAGGGCCACGTGATCCAGGAGGACGGTCAACTCTGGCAGATCGTCGACATGGAGCATGTCAAGCCGGGCAAGGGGCCGGCATATCTTCAGATCAAAAAGAAGAGCCTGAGTCAGGGGAAGGTGCTGGAAACTCGATACAACTCCGGGGCGTCAGTGGACTTCGCCTATCTGGAAACGAAGGAGTTGAAGTTTGGCTGGCCCGAGGGCGACAACTACGTCTTCATGGACAGCGAAACGTACGAGCAGTTTCTGCTAAACGAGAATGTGGTAGGGGAGCTGATGCCCTATATCAAGCCCGATGAGAAGATCACGGTGAAGTTTCACAACACCAAACCGGTTACGCTCGACCTTCCACAGGTCGTCGAACTCGAGGTGGTCGAGACCGAGCCGGCGGTCAAGGGGGACACCGTAACGAACGTCTTCAAACCGGCGAAGCTGGAGACCGGCCTCGAGATCAAGGTGCCCATGTTCATCGCCGCGGGAGAGGTCGTCAAGGTGCAAACGTCGACCGGCGAGTTCTCCGGCCGTGTCAGTAAGTAGGACGCTCGCGCTACTGCTGCTCCTGGCGGCGGGGTGGGGATGCCGGGTTGACACGGTACCGCCGCAGCAGGCGGAGGCGGACCGCGTCAGCGCCAAGTATGGCGTCTACTTCGCAGTGCTCAAGGCGGAAGAACGTGCGTTGTTCAATGAACTAGAGGACGACTCGGCGCGGGAGATCTTTCTCCAGGAGCGTGGGGCTGACGTGAAGTTGATGTTGCGTAGTAAGCTTCGGCAGGGGATGCGGCGCAATCAGGTGCGTCGGGTCCTTGGCTCGCCGCTTGACGAGGAGCGCACGTTCGATGCCGGACAGTTGAGGGAGTTCTGGACCTACCGAAGGCCCAACCCCGTGGGGGACACGCTTTTTACCGTACGCTTCACCGGTGGCCGACTGACCGGCTGGGAGGTCAAGACCACTGCAGGATACTAGCTGATCCTATGCCCGAACCAATGGAAGAACAGCAGGTTGTCCTCTCCGAGACGGGGGAAACCCTCTATCAGGTGATGACTCGCCGGGACTACATCGAGTCCCTGGAGAACGTGGTCGACAGTATCGCCCTGGACATCTTCGTCATCAATTCTGCAGGGGTGGTGATCGTCTGGAACCGAAACATGAGTCGCAAGTGGTGCGATCGCCAGGATGCCATCGGTAGTCTGTTCTGGGAAGCAATGCCGCAGTTCCTTGGAGAATATGAAGGGTATCAACTGGGTGATTCGATCATGGAGGGTGTGATCGGCGGCGGCAGAACGATCGATCTGCCGCGGTATCCCCAGCGGTTGCGGTCGGGCAAGCTGGTGGTCTGTGACCTGAAGGCCTACCCGCTTCGAGGGCGGGGGGAGACGATTCTGGGCGCAGTCGTCGTGATGAACGACGTCACTGAACAGATCCTGCTCGAGCAGCAGCTCGTTCGACATGCGCGGACCACCTCCTTGGCCAACCTGGGCGCCAACATGGCGCACGAGATTCGTAATCCACTGAACAGCATCAAGCTCAATATCGAGTTGATGCAGGAGGGGCTGCGCAGCGAGGGGCCTGACCTGGCCAGCCTCTCGGAAACGGCGGAAATGGTGCGTGAAGAAGCGGTGCGACTCAATGAACTGATAACGCAGTTTCTAGAGTTCGCACGCCCCTCCGAGCCGAAGATGGCACGTGTTTCGCCGGTCGAAGCAGTCGAGTTTGCGCTGCGTCTGCTCGCGGAAGATGCCAAGCGAAAGCAGATCGTGATCGTGCGGGATCTGCAAGAGCTGCCCAAGATCGACCTGGATCGGCAACAGCTCTCCCAGGCGGTGTACAATATTTCGCTCAACGCGATTCAGATCATGGATCCCGGCGGAAAGCTGACCGTGCGGTCACGGTCGCGTCCAGACTATCTGGTGATCCAGGTCCAGGACACCGGACCCGGGATCGCACCGGAAAGCGTGGACAAACTGTTCGATCTGTTTTATTCAAAGCGTGAGGGCGGGACTGGCCTCGGTCTGCCGACAGCCAACCGGATCATCGAGACGCACGGCGGACGGCTGGTCGTGGAGAACGCTCAGTCGGGAGGGGCGCTCTTTTCGATCTACCTGCCCCATCAATAGGCAATGACACAATCCATTCTGATCATAGAAGACGATAAGAACGCCCGGCTTGCTCTGCAGAAGGTGCTGGCTAGCGAGGCTGAGGATGTGCGTGTCGCCGCCACCGGTGAGGAGGGGGTCGAGCAGTTTTGCGACAAGCCAGCCGCGCTTGTCCTGACGGACGTCCGGCTGCCCGGCATTGACGGGCTCGAGGTGCAGCGGCAGGTTGTCGACCGCGATCCATCGGTCTACGTGATTGTGATGACCGCTTACGGCACCATCGAGAAGGCGGTCACCGCGATGAAGGCTGGGGCATACGACTTCATCGAGAAGCCGCTTGATATGCAAGGGATCCGCACCCTGGTTCGAGCGGCGCTGGCTGATCATGCCAGTCGAATGTCGGGTGTGCGGCCTGCTCAGCAGACGGACGAGAGCTTCGAGGGCATCATTGGCGTGAGCCCGAAAATGAAGCAAGTGTTCGAGCGGATCGGTCAGGTGGCAAACTCGCGTGCGACCGTGCTGGTCACCGGGGAGAACGGCACAGGGAAAGAGCTGGTCGCGATGGCGATTCACCGGCTCAGCCCGCGATCTGACAGGCCGCTGATCTGCACGAACCTCTCAGCCGTGTCACCGACCCTGGTCGAGAGCGAACTTTTCGGCCATGTCGAGGGGGCCTTCACCGACGCCAAGGGCAGTCGGGAGGGACTGTTCGCACAGGCGGACGGCGGCACCCTGTTCATTGACGAGATTGGCGAGATCGTACCGGGGCTGCAGGTCAAGCTGCTGCGGGTGCTGCAGACCCGCGATTTCAAGCCGGTTGGCGGTACGCGGCCGGTGCAGGTTGATTTCCGGCTGATCGCAGCGACGAACAAGGACATCGAGGAAGCGGTCGCGACAGGTGAGTTTCGCGAGGACTTGTATTACCGCATCAACGTCATTCGGATCGCACTGCCCCCGCTGCGCGAGCGCCCCGGCGACATACCGCTGCTGGTCAATCATCTGGTGCGCAAGTACGCCGCGGCAAACGATCGCACCGTGATCGGTGTGACCGATGAGGCGATGACCCTGCTCGAGCGGTTCGACTGGCCCGGCAATGTCCGGCAACTCGAGAACTGCATTGAAATGGCGGTCGTGCTGACCCGAGACGAGGTGCTCGGCGAGGTGCTTTTGCCGATCGCCGCACGACTGCCTCAACCGCCGACGGCCGATGGCGATGTGGTCAGCGTGCCAGTGGGAACGAGCCTGCATGCTGTCGAGAAGGAGATGATCCTGCGCACGCTCGACTACGTGGAGGGCAACAAGACCCAGGCCGCCAAGATCCTCGGGATCTCACCTCGCACCCTTTACCGCAAGCTTGACGAGTACGCGGTCTAGAGTTGTGGGCCGAGAATGCCGATGTCCGACGAGGACACGTTGAACCAACCCCAAGAGCCTGGCTCAGAAGAGCATGCGAGCTGGGAAGCGCAGCAAGAAAAGCTGTGGCGGGGCTCGGTCGATTCGGGAGGTCCGCACCACCTGCTGTCGACTTTGGTAGGTGACTGGGGCGGCCGTTGTCGTTTGTGGACGGAGCCCGGCAAGCTCGACAGCGACGAGGAAGTCGCGCTCATGGGGCGACCCCTCCTCGATGGCCGCTTCGTGCTCCTCGAGTACCAGACCGTGCTGGCCGGCACCCCAACCCGTGGGGCGATGATCCTGGGTTACGACCTGGCCCAAAAGGTGTATTCGTGCTCCTGGGTGGACAACTGGCACTTGTTGACCAAGACGGAGTTGCTGCGGGGCGAGCGCTTGACGCGCACCCGCTTCGGGGTTCGTAAGAACAGGGTCGCGGAGGGCCAATGGGACAGCTGGCTCGAGTTGGAGGTCGACGATGACAAGTTGACGATCACGTTTGTCGTCAAGCCGCCCGATGCCGCTGCGTACAAGGGCGAACAGAAGGCCTTGGTGCGCAAGACCGAACAAGCAACGTCATTTCATGAGTGGTGGAAGAACCTCAAGAAGACAGGAGACATCTGCCCGGTGCAGCTCGGTCACACTCGCGCTGATCTTCGCGAGCTCTTGGGAGAACCGGATGATGCCAGCACCATGCAACCTGGCGGCCTGCCCCTCATCTTCAAATACGACGCCATCGAGTTCCACTTCGAACCCGGTTCGGATGGCCGGCTCTTCCTGATCTACAATGAGAGCGAGGACGGCATCTGTGAGCTGGCGATCCAGGCCTGCGCAACAACGGGGGCCGGCTAGCTCGTGCGCCTGAGACCCGACAGCCCGGCTGCGAGCGCTGCGGTGGGCGGATGAAACCGACTGCCCCGATACGTGCATTGTCCGACGAGAAAAGGCGAAAGGCCGGGGCGGCGGGCAGTCAGCGGCTGCCGGAAACTCAGCGGTGGCGGCTGGTGCGGATGACGTCGATCATCAGCCAGAAGCCCAGCATCGTCGCGGTCAGAAAACCCGCGACGGCCAACAAGAGTCGCAGGTCGAGCCGATCCAGCGCGCTGCCCAGCAGCAGCAGGGTGGAGCCGACCCCCAACCCGGCGGCCAGCATGGCAATCGCTAGTCGACTGGCTCCCCGCTCGATGCTGCGTGAGAGCGGTTCGAGACCCTCGTAGCGCTGAATTATTCGGAACTCGCCTCTGCGGGCCTGTTGCAGCAGCAGCTTGGCGTCTCCAGGCAACCGCTGGAGGAGGCTGTTCAGGTTCCAGATCTGCAGTGCGGCCTGGTTGATCAGCTTGAGTGGCGAGAACTTCTCACGCAGAATGGGCCAGAGATGGGGGCGAGCGGCCTGGGCCAGGCTGAACTGGGGGTCCAGATCCCGGCACAAGGTGGCCACGGTGACGATGCTCTTGCCGAGCATGACGAAGTCCCGGGGCAGGACCACGTCATTCTGGCGGGCGATCCGGGTCAGGTCGGTGAACACGTTCCCGGCGTTGACCTTGTCGAGCGGCACGCCGAAGTACTTGTCGAGGAGCTCGAGCAGGTCGCTCTTGACGTCTTCCAGGTCGGATGCCTGGGCGAAGGCGCCGATGTCGGTGTAGATCTGGACGATCAGTTCCAGATCTCCCCGGATCAGCGCGAGCACGACCGACGCGAGCTGTCCCTTGAGGGTGGGCGTCAGATGCCCCACCATGCCGAAGTCGATCAGTCCGATGACGCCCTGGTCGTCTACGAGCAGGTTGCCGGGGTGCGGGTCGGCGTGGAACAGGCCAGACTCGAAGTACTGGCGCATGAAGGCGGAGGCAAGGGTGGAAGCCAGCATCTGGCGGTCGACCCCTAGCCGGGTCAGGCGCTCGAGGTTACCGATGTTCTCGCCGGGCAGCTTTTCGATCACGAGAACACGGGATGTGGTCAACTCCCAGAAGACGGCGGGGGTCGTGACGCCCTCCAGATCGTCGAGCTGGGCCTTGAACTGATAGGTATAGGTTGCTTCGGTGACGAAGTCGAGCTCCTTGCGCAAGCTGCGTGAGAACTCCTCGACGATCATCACTGGATGGATGGCGCGCAGTTCCTCGACATAGCGCTCAGCTAGCTGCGCCAGGTTGTGCAGGATGTCGATATCCTTGATCACCAGCCGCTCGATGCCGGGGCGTCGCACCTTGACGATCACGTCGGTCCCGTCCAGGAGGGTCGCTTCATGCGCCTGTCCGATCGAGCCGGATGCCAGCGGGTCGTGTCCAAAAGAAGAGAATAGCTCGCTGACCGGTTTCCCGAGTTCCTGCTCGATCGTTTCCCGCGCCTGGTCTGAATCGAACGGCGGCACCTGATCCTGGAGTTTCTTCAACTCGCGGACCAGGGCGTCGGGAATCAGGTCGGGGCGACCGGAGAGCATCTGCCCGATCTTGATCGCCGTCGGGCCCAACTCCTCCATGACCGCGACGAGGCGCTGGCCCAGTGTCTCGGAGGACTCGGGTACCCTGGCCAGTAGCCGAATGCGCGAAAGGTAGGGGATATACTGGCCCAGGTTGATCGAGTCCACCAGATGACCAAAGCCGTGTCGGCTCAGTACGGTGAGGATCTGGATGAACCTGGGTAGGCTGCGATAGGTTCGTGAGAAGCGTAGGAAAGCCATGGCTGCGTCGAGGACCCTAGGCTAGCAGCCCGGCAATTGCTCCTTCATCGATACCATATCTCGTGTCGACTTCTGGCCTGGAAATCCGGAGGGTCCGGCAGCACCGAGCGCTAGAAGGCCGCGAGTCTGGCGGGGCGCCACACGTCTGCCAGGAGACTCTCCTAGGTCTTCTTGGTGACTCGTCCGGAAACGCCTATTTTCTTGAATTTCGACAGCGCGGCGTCTGCGTAGTCTTTGGTCACGCCTTTCAAGATGGGGATGATCATGCGGTCGGCAAGGTCCTTCGCCTCCATTTTGCCAACCCCCTTGATCTCGGCGATCAGCGGGGCGGCCGCTTTCTGCAACTTCTTGTCTTTGATCTTGGAGAGGAACAGCGAGTAGTTGCCGGAGTCTGCTGGGCCGAGTGCGTCCGAGGCTTCAGGCGTTCCCGCTTCCTCCTCCTCATCGCCGCCGGAATCCGTCAACGGGTCGTCGTCTTCCTCGTCAATGATGTGGCTGTCGCTGACCTTGACGACCTTCTTCTTCTTCTTCTTGTCCCTTTTCCCCTTCTTGCCAGAGGTCGCGGGAGAGGAGTGGACATAGTCCCGGGCGCGGCCTGTCCAGGGCTCGAGTTCGTCCGGCGGTTCGGTGTCGGACACGTCCCCGGTTTCACCGAGGTTTTCGATGTCGGACAGTTCCTTGTCCTCTATCTCTTCGAGATCGTCCAGGTCGTCGAACCCATCGA
>CAZANL010000161.1:0-8872 GCA_964486115.1 uncultured Planctomycetota bacterium | reverse complement strand
TCAGTACGGAAATCTACAGCAGGTGAACGGACTCCTGCTGCCAACGACGATGACCTGTCTGGCGCGGCGCAATACGCTCAAGTTCTCGCTCAGCTACCGCGAGATCAACGGCCAGCAAGCCCAGACCGAGAAGCTCAGCGACAAACAGATCCGGGACAGGATCAAGGACATGGAGCAGGCGTGGCCTCGCTCGAGTGACGTGCAGAAGATCGACCGAATGAAACAACTCACCGAACTCGAGCACGATCGAGTCTCCGACGCGATCGCTCGCATGGCGTTGCGGGACCGCTCCACGACAGTGCGCCAGACCGGCGCCGTGCTGCTGGGACGGATGGGTCGCAAGAACGCCACCCGGATGCTGGTCCAGGCGCTGCAGCCAAACGAGGCCCACCAAGAGGTGTACGTCGCGCTCTGCCAGGCATTGGGGGCGATCGACGACCCACGCGCGGTCCGGGCGCTGTCCAAGAACTGGTGGCAGCACCGTACGGCAGGATCCAAGGGGGTCACGGCACGGATCAAGGCACTCGGCCAGATCCGCCACGCCAGCGCGGTCGACGCGCTGATCCGCTGCATCACCATCGCCCACGAAGACAAGGTCAAGCGCTACGCCCGCCACATTCGCGCCGGGCTGGAGAACCAGACCGGACAGGACTTCGGCTACGACGCGCGAGCCTGGAAGAAATGGTGGAAGGCCAACCGGACCAGCTTCTCTTTCAGCTAGCATCCTCTGGACAGCGTGCCAGCAGGCGATCCTCTCCGAACCGATCCTCGGCCTGCTGGCACCCCATCCGTCCACGAACTTCCGCGGCTCTGTCTGGATTGCGCTATTTCGGAGCAGGCCCAACTATGGTCCAGAAAATCGGAAACTCTTCGCTTTTTGTGGCATAGAAGCCCCTGCGGGGAGCTTCCTCAGCATGACGCCTGGTTGAGGCTGGGCAACCGGCCAAGCGGTGAAGATTGACGCGACAGGCCTTAAAGAGCGGGAACATCCCAGCCTGTTAAGCGTATTAATATACAGAGACTCGTGACGACATAGGGGAGGACACAGGCTGATGAGGAGTCGACTCATACTGCTCGTGCTGCCGGTCACCGGCCAGGCCGACCCGAGACAGCGACCCCGGGAAATATCTCCAGCCGGCCAGAAAAGTACACGAAAAGCGCTCAAATAGCTGATTGCCGCTCAAAATAGCGCCGGCTACTGGGGCCTCGAACGGAATTCTCAACCCGACCTGGGGACGACCTGCCTGGCAACCATGGCTCTGATGTCAGCCGGCAGCACCCCGAGCCGCGGCAAGTACTCCGGGAACGTCAGCAAGGCTCTCAACTGGGTGCTCGCGGAATGCGCCCAATACGGCAACCGAATTCCAGCTCTCTCTACCAGCCACATCACCAGCAAGCTGGGAAATCAGATCCATGGCTTCCTGGTGACCCTCTTCCTGGCGGAGATAGTCGGCATGGAGGACAGCCGAGTCAAGCAGGAGCGGATTCGCAAGACCATTGGAATCATGGTCGACCGCATCGCCAGGCAGCAGCGCCCGGACGGCTCCTGGAACAACAAAAGCTTCGCCCCGCTTCTGGCGACGGCTTCTGCCTGGACGTCGCTGCGTGCGGCCTACATGGTCGGCGCCCCCACCGGCGCCGCCTCGGTGATCAAGACACTGAACTACATCGAGAAGCAGCTGGACCAGCACACTGGGGTCCTTCGCGGAGCCTGGCGGGGTCAAAATACACGATACCGTTTCTTTGGGCAGGCCGCGGCGCTGCGCGTGCTCTACGGGATGGGCCAGGGCGAGGGGGCGATCGCCCAGCTCGGTGTGAAGGCACTGATGAAATTCAAATACCGGCCCTATCACCACAGCTTCATCTCCGAGGGCGAGAACTACATGGCCGCCTTCTATGCGACCCAGGCGTTGTTCCAGGACCGCAGTACCGGCCGAAAGCTCTGGAAGAACTGGTTTGCGGAGATACAGCGCAAGCTGATCAGCGTACAGAACTCCGATGGCAGCTGGCGCGGCACTGCTTGCATCACCAGCCGGGTCTTTTGCACCTCGTGTGCCCTCCTCACGCTGCAGGTCCCTTACCGTCACCTACCGAGCAACGAGTACTAGCCGGACGTGGATAAACCGCCATCGAGACCATCCTCGTGCTCCGGGCCTGCGTCGAGATGGCTTGCTCGCCAAGGGAATGACTCCACCGGAAAAGCCGGACCGCCCGACAGCTGTTCCAGCTTACTCGGTCCCGCCGTTCAGGGGTTGATCGCTGCCCTCCTGCTCACCGGACTGAGCCCCTTGCCCGTCACCGCCGACAAGCCCGTCAGTCGCGGCCTGACTTATCTGTTCAAGCAACAGTCTGCTGATGGGGCCTGGCGTCCGGCTAAATACAAGGCGCTCGCAGACGGGCCGAGTCTCACCGCCTACACGATCCACGTCACCCTCTCGCTGCCCGAGCCGCTGCGCAGAGCACATGCCGCGGGACTGCGCAAGGGCATCGCCTATCTGGTCGAGCAACTCAAGGACCCCAGGCAAGCCGGAATCTATCCCAACTACTCGCGGGCCTACCTGCTGCGGATTCTGGTACGGACCGGACGCCGACCCGAATTACGCAAGCGACTGGTTGCGCTGCTGCGGGAGGCGCAACTGACCGAGGGACGCGGCTGGGCACGGACCGACCTGGCCTACGGGGCCTGGGACATGGGAGGGGTGCTCCACCAAAAGCCGCTCTACTCCTACCTGAACATCTCGGTCACCCGAGTGGTCTTGGAGGCTCTGCGAGCCGCCGGCGTTCGCACCAACGACCCGCTGATATCGAAAGCCCGGCTGTTCGTCGAGCGCTGCCAGAACATGTCTGAAGGACCCGACCGGGGTGGATTTTGTTTCAGCGCGGCGGTGCCCGCAGCCAACAAGGCTGGCTGGTTGCGGGGCACCCGGCCCAAACGTTTTGTGTCCTACGGAACCGCCAGCACTGACGGACTACGGGCACTCGTCTCCTGCGATGCCGATAAACAGAGGATCGCGCTGGCCCGGACCTGGCTCGCCAAGAACTCCCGGACCGATCACGTACCTGGTTTCTGGCAACCGGTCCCGCGGAACTGGAAACAGGGGATGCTGCACTACTATCTGTCAGGCCTCAGCGCGACCACCAGGTCGCCGGCTGCGCGCCAGGCGCTGCGTGCACTGCAGAAGGCCGATGGGCGATGGCAGGCCCAGAGTGCGCTGATGATGGAAGACGATCCGCTACTGGCGACCGCTCTCGCGCTGGAGGGACTCGGCGGCTAGCTGCCGCGAACATTGCGATGCCTGCCGGCCGGAGTCACAGACGGCCGAGCCGCCTGTCCAGCAACTCCGGGAACTGCTTGTACCAACGCGTATTGAGGGGTGAGGGGTGTGGCAGCGGAGCCAACCGAATCTGCCGGCTCTCCCCATCGCTGGTCAACATGACCGTCAACTCATCGGTGTAGCGCCGCTGCTGGTCGGCCCAGAATGGTCCGAGCTCGTCCCCATAAGGCTTGAACCACTCAAAGGCCTTGTTACCCAGACTGATCAGCAAGTCCCCGCTCCAGCAGCAGGTCAGCAGGCGGGCGACAAACGGCCTGAAGCGGCCCACCACCCGAGCCGGATAAGCCTTGTTGCCGGGTGGCTTGTACGGCACGGTATTGGTCAGTAGCGCGCCATCCAGACCAGCCCGCTCGATACCAGCGCGCACCAGCTTTCCCGCCGCGCCGATCAGTGGCTCGCCGCGAATAACCTCCTCCCGACCCAGATCACGACCGAGGAATGCGACCGGGGCATCCAGAGAGCCGGCATACAGGATCGGCTCCGAGGGGTCGCGCCCCGCGCGTTCGTAGACCTGCGTATCCAGTGGAAACGACTCGCGACAGGCCTCCTCGGTGATGCACGCGCGCAGGATCTCGATCATTGGCGTTCGGCGGACATCAGCGACCGATCTCGAACAGTAGTAGGCGCTGGTCGTCGACGACGACCACCCGCCTCCCGCCGGCCCAGTAGAGCTCGGCCTCCCGGGTCAGGTCCGGCAGCGGACCATGGCGCCAGGCCCCTCGCTTGCCGGCCGGGTCCAGGCCGATCAGTTGATCGCCGATCAACAGCACCAGTCCAAGCTCGCCCCCCCAGACCATCGCCCTCAGATCCCCAGCAGGCATCTGGTCCACGCTGCTCCGCGAGAGACGTCCCGCCGCGGCTCGAAGCAGCTCGACCGATGAGGAGGAGGGCTTGCGATGAACGATATAAGCCCCATCCGCATGCCAGACCACCTTGACCGGCGAGGGAACCCGCAACCACTGACGGCCACCTCGGAGGTCGAAGGCCGCAACCCCGTCGGGAGCGCCTGCGGGCCCAGTGGTATAGACCGAGTGATTGTCCACCTCCAGAATAAGACTTCCCGAGGTGACTCGGCTACGCCAGGTGAAGTCGCTTCCGGTCCGCCAGTCACGCAGAAAAAGCCATTGACCGCGGCAGACCGCAATCAGCTTCGCCGCGGGATCAAGGCGCAGGGACAGCTCGGTGAACACGGGCGGCATTCTGGTAGACCGCCAACGCTTCAGCTTCGAGCCGTCGCTTGCGCGCAAGATTACCAGCCCACCGTCATCCGGCGCGAACACGAGCAGACCATTGCGCCTATCACAGGCTTCCGGCCGGGTCATCGAGCCACTCCACCAGCGCACACTCCCATCTGACTTGAAAGAGGTGAAGCCCCCACGGTACGCCAGATAGAGCGCTTCCCGCCCGAGGAAGGTCTCAAAGGGCGTCCTCCGACCACTCTCAGCCAGTCGTTGTGCCACACGGTCTGGCAGTCGCCAGACGATGCGACCACTGAGATAGTCGAGAACGTCCACGTTTGGACCGGTGTATGTCAGATAAACCCTGTCACCGATCAGACCCGCGCGAGTGACGCCGCGAGGCGACTGTTGCTCGGCGGAAGGCCAGATCAGCTTCCCGTCAGTCAAGCGTCGTCCCTGAACTAGACCACCCCGCCGACCATGCAATACGACCATCTCCTGCCGATGTCCCAGCACCCGTATTCGCCGACCGAGCCCGTGAGAAACCTGCCAGACCAGAGTTGCTCGCCGCCCCACCGTCCTCGGGGTCCGTTGTTCTCCTCCGTTAGGCTTCGGCTCGGGATCGGGCTTCGGCTTGGGATCGGGCTTGGGATCGGGCTTGGGATCGGGAGTCGGCCGGGGACTGTGTTGGGGATCGACGCGAGCGATTTGCGGCAACTCCCGCCACGGCCGTAGGGCCCGCGGCATTGCTGCCATGTCAGCTCTAGACCACAGCGCAATCATCCAGAGGAGCGCCGCGATCAGCACGAACGACCCCGACATGAGTAGCACGTGAGATGTCGGGCTCCGCAGCGCTGGAGGCAACAACATGGACCTCCAGGACAGCTTGGCTCGACCTTCGAGTGCGTCCTGCAGTTCCTGACAGAACTCCTGAGCGTTCGCATACCGCTGGCTTTTCTGACGACGCGTCGCCATCCGGCAGACCTGGTCGACCGCCCTGGAGACATCTGGCTGCACCCGTCGTGGTGAGGGGACATCTTCCGAAACCACCCGGGCGAACAGGTCCACGATCCGACGCTCCTCGAACGGCCGGCGGCCGGTCAATATGCGGAACAGCAGGACCCCCAGCGCATACACATCGGCCCTCGGTCCGACATCCTGCGGCTCACCCGTGATCTGTTCGGGGGCCATATAGGCCGGTGTGCCTAGCGCCTGTCCGGCCTGGGTCAACATCGTCTCCCCATCCACCTTCTTGGCGAGACCGAAGTCGGTGACCTTGGCCACACCCAGCTTGTCGACGATGATGTTGCCCGGCTTGAGATCTCGGTGGATGATACCCACCTCGTGCGCCGCGGCCAGGCCGCGAGCAGCCATCAGCAGCACGTCGATCGCCTGCTGTGTCTCAATGCCACCTTCCAGCAGGTCGTCGAAAGTCTGCCCTTCGACATACTCCATCACCAGGAACGCCGGCTGGCCCTCCGGATCGAAATCCAAGACACCAACAACATTGGGGTGTTGTACCGTGGCCAGCAAGCGGCCCTCACGGACGAAGCGCTGCAGCAGCACTTTTTCGCACTGCGGATCTAGTCGGCACAACAGTTTGAGCGCCACGCGACGCTCGAACGCGGGATCCTTGGCCAGGTAGACCTCACCCATGGCACCACGGCCGAGCAGTGACACGACCTCATAGCGGCCGACCCGACTGCCTGGCTGCTGGCTGACGGGGGGCAACCGCCTGGACTGACTTCGAGTCGCGGCGAGCTGGGAGGGGGCTGAAGGCTCCCCACCAGCCAACTCGATCAGCTGTAAGGTGCCACTACAGCCGCTACAGGCAACGGGGCTGGGATCGCTGACGGCTCGGCCGCGACCGCAAAGATCACAGACGATCAGGTGCAACTGTGCAGTCGACAGCGCCTGGGCCAGCTGCTCGGATCCTGGCCCGTCACGAGCCTTCAGGAGTCGGTGGAAGGCGACGGGCCGACCTTCATCCTTGCGCTTTCGCCACTCCTGCACGCACTGGGAGAGGGTCGTCGCCGAGATCAACTCCTGCTGGATCAAAAACGCGCCGAGTTCCTGCGTCGTACCGGGCTGGGCCACGGCCTCATTTAGGCAGCGCCGGAAGTGAAAGTCAACGCTCGTCATGTTCCCTGGGGCGCTAGACAGCACCGACCGGTTCAGCTCGTGCAGACAGAACACTCAGCACTGTCGACACACACCCAGGTCAGGCCACTGGGACCTTCGCCGAGCGCAGGGTGCAGCTCCCCCGGCTCATCACCCGGTCGGCGCCTGATTGTGGCAGGTCTTCGACTGCTAGCGCCATATACCCTGCTCCAGCCGAGCCCGCGCTGCAAGCGCGAGGCTCGGTCGAATGACGGGCTCAATCTCCCGGACAGGCAACTCGGAGCCCTACAGCAACAGCTCCGCTATTATTCCTTCTCGCCTTGCTCGCCCTGCTGTGCCTGCTTCAGCTTCTGACGCAGCGCTTCCATCCTGTCGCTCATTCCCTTGAGCCGACGCGGCGAGGCCCACTTGCTCTTGTTGAGCTGATTGACGCGAGCTTCGTAAGCCTTCTCGCAACCCGGCAGCAGCTTGCTGGCCAGGTCCAGGTCCTTTGCCTCGACCGCGCCGCTGATCACGGCCTGGATGAAATCCAGCTGTCGGCGCGACGAGCCCGGCAGCCGAACGCCTTCGCGATAGAGCTTGAGCAGCGTGGCATCCCGCTGGCGATAGGCCTCGTCACGCGGGGTGCCGGAGCGCATCGCCTGACTGGCGCCAATCAAGGCACGCCCCACACGAATGTAATTGAGCTTGTCCCGGAAAGCCGCGCGCCCCTTCTTGTAAATCGCCTTCAGCTCCGGATCGAGGCCCTCGGTCGCGGCCAGGCGGTCCGCCTCGGCCAGGGTCGGCGGCTTACGTGTGGTCAGGGCGTCGAGCAACTCGAGACCGGCCTTGGCCGACGGGTGATCCGGTTTCTCGGTCAGCTGCGTGCGCAGCCGCAGGGAGATGTTCGCTCTCTTCAATGCTTCATTGATCGCCTTCTCGCTGGTCGGCCGCAGACGCGTCAACACCGTCCCGCTGGCGTCCATGATCACCGTATAGGGATAGGAGGACCCACCCTTGGCCTTCAGCATGCCCTGGTCAGGCTTGTCCTTCAGCCGGGCGCTGATGTTCAGATACGGCACGAAGCTCTTGCTCAGCGTAACCCACCAATCGGATACGAGGGGTCCCCCCTCGAGTTTCGAGCAAGGCGGTCACGGTGAATAGCTGCGGGTGAAGTAGCCCAGGATCAACTTCTTATTCTCCGCAGCCATCGTCTGGGCCGTTGCAAGCCTCCTCTCCCAGGAGATCTTGGTCGCGAACTCCGTGACGATCTTGGCCACATAACGTTCCTCGTACTGGGCCTCCCGGGAGGACTGCGCGGCGGCCGGCAGCCAGCTGGCCAGGAGCAAGGCCAGTCCTACTGAAACATATCGCATGCTGCTCTACTCCTCTGTTCGCCATGTCACGGGCACCCACCCGCCATGCTTACTATCCTATTCGATCGGCTCCGCCAGGCCAAGCACCGGACTCGTTCACCATCGGTCGGGAGCCGTCGAGTGAGGGGCCTGCTGGCCCCTCACCCATCAACGGGCAACCAGGGCGCCACGCCAGAAGTCAGACCATCTGGCGCAGCGTCCTGGCTCGGCTCAGCGAACCAGCTGGCCAACCCGGCTGACCAGTGTATCGGCAGTCATTCGACGCTTCCGGCCGACAATCAGCCGGTTCCGGGACGACACGCTGGATATCGGACGGCCGAACCCGTCGCGCACCAGCGTGCGGTTGGGGCCACGGCGCTCGAAGCGCAGGAACCCCTGCTGGCTTCCCACAACGGAAGTGTGCAGCCGCGGGTCGTCGTCGATGAAGACGATCCCCTCATCTCCGGCGTTGAACTGCGGCTGGTGGGAGACCGACAGCCGGACCTCCTCGCCGGGGATCCGGCCGCCGACGACTCGGATCGTGACGCGGGTCTCCTTCGGCCCTTTCAGCGTCTCTCGCACCGCAAACGTGACATAGGTATGGATCATCGTCCGCTCGGAATTCCAGCGACAGACGTGGCCGACCACGCGGCCGACGACGATCCCCGTCGCCTCCCGGGTCAGGTCGT
Organism: uncultured Planctomycetota bacterium; assembly: GCA_964486115.1. Taxonomy (GTDB): domain Bacteria; phylum Planctomycetota; class JACQVV01; order JACQVV01; family CAZANL01; genus CAZANL01. The sequence continues at coordinate 215 of CAZANL010000161.1, read as the reverse complement.
CCAGGCCAGCTACGATCGCGCCATGCAGGATCTGCGGACCGCCCTGGCGTGACTCTCGTCGCACGACAGGCTGCTCCTTGCTCTGGGCCTGCCGAGCGGCAGCCTGCGGGCTGGGAGGCACGCGTGGCGATCGCCGGGGTCGAGAAGATACGCTGATCGCTGGACGGACTGACCGCCGGACCGGGCGGACATCCTCGCTCCGACTCACATCACCT
>CAZANL010000160.1:0-8901 GCA_964486115.1 uncultured Planctomycetota bacterium | reverse complement strand
TGGAGTACTTCGTCGCCGAGGAGCGGCGCTGGGGCATGATCCGCAACGGTCACGAGAGGCGTCGCAAGGCGATCGTCCAGCGGGCCCGGATCAGACGTTTGCTGCGGGGGCTGTTCTGGCTCAGCCTGCCGCTGATCGGGGCTCTGCTGGCCTTGTACTACTGGCGCTCTTTGACATTGCTTGGAGGTCTGTTCCGGCTGTTGGTCGTTGTCGTGATGACGCCCCTGGTGCTCCTGGGGGTGCCGCGGATCAATATCTGGATCATCCGGGGCGTGGAGGAGCGGCGGCAGCGGCGACTGGAGGCTCGTCGCCGCAGACGATGGTTGGCTCGCGGTGGTTGAGGAAACGGCGGACCGGGCGATCGCCCCCGGTGTGGGATACTCCGGCTACCTCCTGGCCGACCGGCTCTCGGTCGGGAATTTCGCCGAGGTATGGACCGCGTTGGCCCGAACCGGTGGGGCCCCGAAGAAGGTGGTCAAGATCGCCACGAACGAGGTTGGAGCCCGGATGTTGCATGCAGAGACGTCGGTGCCCGAGCGGAACGAGATCCCCGGCGTCGTCAGCCTGGTCGCTCACGGGGATCAGCCGCGGCCCCACATCGTCATGCCCTGGGTCGGTCCCTGGACGCTGCGGGACATCTACGAGGGGACGGCCCACCCCAAGCTCAGAGCGAAGCTCGACAGGCGTGGGGAGCGTTTGGGGAGAGGCCGCGGGCTAGGCATTCACCTCGAAAAGTCTCTGCGGCGTAGGATCGGCAGCCGGCGCTATATCGAGCTGCTGGCCGGAATGCCCGCGGGCCGCTTCCATCGGGTGCGCTTGTTCCTGGCCGTGCTGGCGACGGTGCGTCGAATCCACCGCCTGGGTATGGTCCATGGTGATCTGAAGCCGGAGAACGTGCTGATCGACGAGCGGACCGGGGCGTGTCAGCTGACCGACTTCGGGCTGGCCCAGGAGCTGCAGGCGTTTCGCCGCCAGCAGCGGCTGGACCACTCGATGCAGACCACGGGTGGTGCGGTGGTGGGCGGGACCCTGGCCTATCTGCCGCCTGAGGGGATCAAGGGGGGGGAGCCGACGATGGCCGGGGATGTCTATGCCCTCGGTGTGATCCTGCACGAGGTGCTGTTCTATCGTCGGCCGGACAAGGCGGCCGTCACCGATCGACGCGAAGCCAAGGTGCCGGGCCCGCTGATGCGGGTGCTTAACCGCGCGCTGGCCTACGCGCCGGCGGAGCGCTATCCCAACGCGACCGAGCTCACCCTGGCGCTGCGTCAGGCGCTGATAACGGTCGAGGTCTCCGAAGAGATCCGCCCCCAGCTGGAAAGTGGTGGATGGGGGGCGCGTGTGTTGAGCCGGGTGGCCGGGATGACCGTGCTGCTGGTCTATGTCGGGATCGCGCTGGCCGTTTTCAGGGGGTATCCGATGCTCTTTTTTCTGCTGATGGCCATCGTGGTGGCACACTGGTTCATCTGGGAAGACCTCCAGAGCCCGCTGCTGAGCCGGCGCTGGCAAGATGTCGCCGGACACTACCTTCGCGAGAGGTAGCTGTCTCGCAGCGATAAATCTCTATTCGCGCCAGGGCACGAGCGGTCTTGACCTATGGATCGGCTTGGCTATCCTGTTGGGCCACCACGTAAGGAGACAATCCCGATGAGTACCACGGCGGAGACGCACCAGTTCCAGGCGGAGGTCAGTCAGGTTCTCAACCTGGTGATCAATTCGCTCTACACCAACAAGGAGATCTTCCTCCGCGAGTTGATCTCCAACTCGTCCGACGCGATCGACCGGCTGAAGTTCCGCGCGTTGACCGATCACGATCTGTTGCCGGACGATCAAACGCTGGAGATCGAGTTGATCCCGGACAAGGACCAGAACAGCCTGACCATTCGGGACAATGGTCTGGGGATGACGCGGGAGGAGCTGTCCGGCAATCTCGGCACGATCGCTCACTCCGGTACGCAGGCCTTCCTGTCGGCGATGGAGCAAGGACAGGCCGAGGACTCCGCCTTCATTGGCCAGTTCGGCGTCGGTTTCTACAGCAGCTACCTGGTCGCTGACAGCGTTCGGGTGACCAGTCGGGCCGCCGGCAGCGACGAGGTCTGGGTCTGGGAGTCCAATGGCACGGACGGGTATACGATTGCTCCGGGTGAGGGGTTCGAGCGGGGAACCGAGGTCCGGCTGCAGCTGGCGGAGGCGCAGCTGGAGTATCTGGAGGATCATCGACTGCGCGGCCTGGTCCGGACCTACTCGGATTACGTCAGCCATCCGATCAAGATGAAGGTCGAGCGGGAGGCGGATACCGAGCACGAATCTCCCTTCGAGCGGATCAACACGGCCAGCGCGCTGTGGACCCGGCGCAAGAGCGAGATCGAAGAGGAGCAGTACATCGAGTTCTACAAGCACCTGACGCACGACTGGGAGAAGCCACTGCGCTGGACCCACTTCCAGATGGAGGGGACGCTGCTGTACACGGGTATGCTGTTCCTGCCCTCGCGCGCACCGTTCGATATGTACGACGCCAGCTCCAAGCGCCGGGGCGTGCGCCTGTTCGTCAAGCGGGTCTTCGTGATGGACGAGTGCACCGAGCTGGTGCCGGAGTACCTGCGCTTCATCCGGGGTATCATCGACTCCGACGACCTGTCACTCAATGTCTCGCGCGAGGTGCTGCAGCAGAATCAAGTCGTCACCATGATGCGCAAGCAGGTGGTCAAGCAGTCGCTCGATCTGCTCGATCAGCTGGCCGAGAACGCGGAGGAATACGGGGAGTTCTGGGAGCAGTTCGGCCGGGTGATCAAGGAAGGAATGCACTACGACTTCGACAACAAGGAGCGGATTGCCACGCTGCTGCGCTTCGGCAGCTCGCATGACGAGGGGCTGACCTCGCTGGGCGAGTATGTCGAGCGGATGGCCGAGGATCAGCCCGGGATCTACTACATCACCGGCGAGTCTCGGGCCGCGGTGGCGACCAGCCCGCACATCGAGGCGCTCAAGCAGCGCAACTACGAGGTGCTTTATCTGGTCGACCCGATCGACGAGTGGGTCGTCCAGTCGCTGCCGGAGTTCGAGGAGAAGAAGCTGATCAACGCCACTCAGGGTGAGATCACGCTGGACGAGACGGACGAGGCGAAGGAGCGTCGGGAGGCGTTGAGCAAGAGCATGGAGCCGCTGCTCGGCCGGATCAAGGAGATCCTCGGGGAGCACGTCAAGGAGGTTCGTCTCTCGGAGCGGTTGACCGATTCGGCGGCCTGCCTGGTGGCCGACGAGATGGCGATGAACGCCAACCTGGAGCGGCTGCTCCAGCACACCCACGCAGACCTGCCGATCCAGGCGCGGATTTTCGAGTTGAACGGCGAGCATCCTCTGCTGAAGAATCTCGACGGGCTGATCGAAAAGGAACGCACGGCGGTCAAGATCGCGCTGCCCACGGGTGGCGAGGTGGGGGGCGAGGCCCTGACCGAGAGGATCGTCGACTGGGTCGAGCTGCTCTACGACCAGGCGCTGATGACCGAGGGCAGCCAGGTGCGGGATCTGGCGGACTACAACCGCCGCGTCACCGCGCTGCTGGTCGCCGGCACTGGGGGACTGACCGACTAGATACGAAAGTGGGCGCTTTCGGGTTTTTCAGATTTATTTGGCACCGCTGCCCGGCCTGGTGACGTGCCGGATCGCTTTGGCCAGGCCAGGCTACTTCTTGATGTCGTAAGCCATCAGCGCGTTCCCGTGGCGAATGTACATCACGCCGTTCGAGATCGCGGGATGGCCCCAGTGTTTGCCTCCGCCCATCGTAATGGGGAACTCGCTGACAGTTGTCAATCCCTTGGGCGTGGCCCTGGCCAGCGCTAGCTTACCTCTTTCACCGTAGCAGTAGAGCATTCCGTCGGCGGCGATCACCGAGCCCTTGCCCACACCGCGTGCACGCCACATCTCGCGCCCAGTGCGGATGTCGAGGCACAGCCACTGGTTCCTCGGCCGGTTGCTGCTGGTGGCGTAGACATAGTTGTCGATCAGCACCGAGCCGCCGTGGTGGGTGTCCTGGAGCTCCTGGTGCCACAACTGCTTGGCGCGGGCGCCGTCGGCGCTGAGCTGGATCACCTGCGAGCCCCAGCCATAGCCGCAGGCGATGTAGAGCAGCCCATTCTTGTGCACGGGTGAGTTGGCGCTGACGCTATACCTGTTCTTCATCGGGATCTTCCACATCACCTGTCCGCTGCGTGGATTGACCCCGATCACGTGCGCCTCGGTCGCGGTGACCAGCAGCTGTCGCTTGCCCCGCTGGATCATCACCGGCGAGCAGTAAGCGGATCGCTCGCTCCAGCCGCGGGAGGTCCAGATCGTCTTGCCGGTCTCGCGGTTCAGAGCGACCACGGCAGCGTTGCGGCCACCGACCTGGCAGATCACCATGTTGCCTGAGACCAGCACCGACTGGGATAAGCCCCACTGGATGTTGCGGCCGCGGTACAGATGCATCACGTCCACCGACCAGGCTTTCTGCCCCGATGAGGCGTCGAAGCAGGCCAGCGTGCCATGGCCGGAGAAGACATAGACCTTGCCGTCGTGGACCGTTGGTGTCGAGCGGGCTCCCTTGTAGGAGCCGTTCCATCCCGGGCCGTATGACTTTTTCCAGAGCAGCTTGCCCTGGGTGTCGAAGCAGAAGAGGTATCCGCTGCCGTCCTCCACTCCGGTGGTGTAGACCTTGCCCCCGACGATCGAAACCGAGGCGTAACCGTCGCCCAGCTCCTCGTAGCTCCAGAGCAGCTTTGGGCCCTGCTCGGGCCACTGGGTCAGCAGTCCCGTTTCGGCCGAGTGTCCGTCGCGCTTTGGGCCGCGGAACTGTGGCCAGTCGTCCCCTTGCGCGGTGCTGGCAAGGATCAAGAGCGGGGTCAGGATTAGGATCAGGGCGCGGGGGGTCAATCGCATCTTGTCTGCTCTCCTTGGGGGGCGTTCGAAGTGGATGTGATGGATTTACCGTTCTGGTCGAGGAAGTTGAAACGGGCTAACACGTCGTCTCGGTAGGCCAGCGCCCCGGTGGGGCAGGCGGCGATCACCTCACCGACGACATCCTTGATTGCGTCTGTCAGCGGCATCTCGAACGGCACGCCGACCTTCACGTTGTATCCTCTTCCGATAAAGGCGAAACCAAGTTCCTCGTTCGCCTCCGCGGCGATCCGGATACAGTGGCCCGCCTTGATGCATTTGCCCGGCTCGAAGACGAGCCTGGGGTGGGACTCGTACTGGATGAAGGTGGGGCGGATGCCCCGGTGGAGCTTGGGGTTGGCGCCGACGATGTCTGCAGCGTCCTGCAGCTGGCAGCTGCCGCTCTTGCGGCAGTCGCAGTGCATGCAGCGTCGTGCCTCTTCGTGAGCCTCGTCGGGGGTGTAGCCGTCGTCAAAGCCGGCCGCCGGGTCGACTCGCTCGTCCTGGCTCGGGGCGCAGGCGACGAATCGCTCGATCTCGTTCTCTAGCAGCTTGCCCAGGTGACTGCTGTAGGGGCGGGGAAACCCCCTGACCGGGACGCCTTCGAGGTACTGCTTGATCGACTCGGTGACGGCTCGGCCGTCACCCGCGCTGCGGACCGACATGTGTCCGCCCGGGCGCAGCAGCGTGCCGCCGGCAAAGACGCCCTCGATCGGTGTTTCGAGGGTGCCGCGGTTGACGACGAGTCGTCCCGCCTTGACCGGCAGATCTTCGAGACCTTCGAGGTTCCCCCCCGTGGCGATGAACACGGCGTCGTGCTCCGCGCGCAGCTCGTCCAGCGAGACATCGGTTCCGATCCGGACACCGGTCTGGATTTGGGCGCCCATCCGGCGGATCACGTTGATTTCCCCGTTCAGTACGCGGCGTGGTAAGGACTCCTCGGTCGTCTCGCTGCGCAGCTTGCCACCGGGCTGGTCATGGGCCTCGATGACCGTCACGCCGAACCCGCAACGTGCCAGGTAATGGGCGGCCGAGAGGCCGGCCGCGCCTGCCCCGACCACGGCCACCCGCTCCTTGCGGAGTGGACCGAGGGAGGGAATGAACCCTTCACTGAACAGCAGGTCTTCGCAGCAGCGCCGGTAGAGCAGCTGGATTCCCAGCGGCTGGTCTGCCTTACGTCGTCGGCACGCGCTCTCGCACGGGGCCTTGCAGACGTAACTCAGCGTCAGCGGCAGCGCCAGATGTTCGAGGACGGTCAGCGCCGCGCCGCGCAGATCGTTCTGCTCGATCTGACGGATCATCTTCGGGATGTTCATCGTTGCCGGGCAGCCGGTCGTGCAGGGGGCCAGGCAGTCTCCCGTGTGCTCGCTCATCAACAGCTCGACGGTGGTCTTGCGCGCTGCGTGGACCTCTGGAGTCTCGCTCTCGACGACCCAGCCCGCGACCGCTTCTGTGGCGCAGGATGGAACCATTCGCGGGGCCCCTTCCAGCCGGACCAGGCAGACCAGACAGGTCGCCGAGGGGGGCTGCCCGTTCATGAAGCAGATCTGCGGGATCTCGAGGCCCAGGTTGCGGGCCGCATCCATGATGGTCTGGCCTTCATCGAACTCGACGGTCTGCCCGTCAATCGTGATGCTCGGCATGCTCAGCTTTCGATGACGATGGTGTCGACGGGGCAGGCCTGCAAGCACATGTCGCAGGAGATGCACAGGTCGAGATCGATCTCATGCTGCACCCAGGGGCGCATCTCGATTGCATCGGTGGGGCAGACCTGCGCGCAGCGCGTACAGCCGATGCATTCTTCGAGGATCACGTAACGGATCAGTTCGGGGCATTTCTTGGCCGGACAGCGCCCCTCGATGTGCGCTTCGAACTCCTCCCTGAAGTACCTGATCGCGGTCATCACTGGATTCGGAGCGGTCGTTCCCAGACCGCACAGGCTGGTCGTGCCGACCATCCCTGAGAGCTCCTCCAGGACCTCGATGTCACCCTTGCGCCCCTTGCCCTTGCACAGTCGCTCGAGGATCTCCAGCATCCGCTTGGTGCCGACGCGGCAGGGGGTGCACTTGCCACAGGACTGGTCCTGGGTGAACTCGAGGAAGTAGCGCGCGATGTCGACCATGCAGTTGGCCTGATCCATCACCACCAGTCCGCCGGACCCCATGATCGCTCCGACCTCTCTCAGCGCTTCATAGTCGATCGGTGTGTCGCCGAGCTCGGCCGGGATGCAGCCGCCCGAAGGACCGCCGACCTGGATCGCCTTGAATGGCGGGTTCAGCGGGCAGCCGCCGCCGATCTCGTTGACGATCTCGTTGATCGTGATGCCCATCGGCACCTCGATCAATCCACCGTGCGCAACCTGTCCGGTCAGCGAGAAGACCTTGGTCCCCTTGCTCTTCTCGGTGCCCATCTCGGCGAACTTCTCGGCCCCGTTGCGGAGGATCCAGGGAACGTTGCCGTAGGTCTCGACGTTATTGATCAGGGTCGGATGACCCCACAGCCCACTGATGGCCGGGTAGGGCGGTCGCAGTCGAGGAATGCCGCGACGTCCCTCGATGCTCTCCAGCATCGCGGTCTCTTCGCCGCAGATGAACGCCCCCGCGCCTTCGTAGACTTCCATGTCGAGGCAGAAGTCGGTGCCCATGATGTTGTCGCCCATCAGTCCTGCCTCCCGCACGATGACAAGCATGCGTTTGATCTGACGCACGGCCAGCGGGTACTCCGAGCGGATGTAGAAGTAGCCCTTGCTGGCTCCGATCGCGCGAGCCGCGATCGCCATGCCCTCATACACCCGGAACGGGTAGCTCTCCAGCAGCATCCGGTCCATGAAGGCACCGGGGTCCCCCTCGTCACCGTTGCAGATGATGTAGGTCTGTTTCCCCTGGGCGTCGGCGACGAAGGTCCATTTGCGCCCGGTGGGGAAACCCCCACCGCCCCGCCCGCGCAGGCCGCTGGCGCTGATCTCGTCGATGATCTGCCGCGGTTCGAGTTCTTCGAGGGCCTTCTTCAAGCCAGCGAAGCCACCGATCGACCGGTACTCTTCGAGGTCGAGCGGGTTGACCACGCCGGTTCCCTCGGTGCAGATCTGCACCTGCCGGTGCCAGAACGCCTCCACGCCGGGGTCCCGCTGGTTGACCGCGTAGTGCGCGATCCGGGTGCGTCCTTCGTCGGTCAGCAGATTCTCCAGGCCCTTCGAAACCTGGTCCATCAGGCGCCGGCCGATGCTTTTCGACTTGAAGTGGCGGCGCACGATCGGCAGGCACTCGCCGGGAGACACGTTGGCGTACTTGACCGGCTCCTCACCGGGGATCCGCACTTCCACCATCGGCGTCTGGAAGCAGATCCCCACACAGCTGACATGCTTGACCTTGACCTTCGCGCCGGTGGACGCTATCGCCTCTTCCAGAGCGTACTGCACCCGCTCGCTGCCGCGTGCGACACAGCATGAATCGAGCCCGACCCACAACTCGCCCTGGAGCTGCTCGGGTTCGATGGTGTTCTGGATCCGTTGCTTGCGGGCGGCGGTCTTCATCTGCAGGTGGAAGTCCTTCATCACCTGGTCGACCAGTTCGCCCCGCAGATGGCCGTAGATGTGCTCCTCGATCTGCATCACCGGAGCCAGGCTGCAGCAGCCCATGCAGGCCACCGGCTCGATGGTGAAGTTCATCCCGGGATCGGTGTCGTCCTCTGGGGGTACGCATAGATGACGCTTGAGTGCGTCGTCGAGCAGCGTCGAGCCCTGCACGTAGCAGGCGGTACCGACACAGAGCTGGATCTTGTGCTTGCCGGCTGGCCGCGTCCGAAACATCGGATAGAACGAAGAGACCCCGATGATGGTCGAGGGCGTGATCTCGGTCAGCTCACAGACACGATGCAGCGCTTCTTTCGGTAGAAAGCGAAACTCATTCTGCAGAGCGTGCAGGATCGGCAGCGCCTTCTCGGGTCCTCGGCCGATCTGCTCCACGATCTGGTCCACCGTGGCCAGGTCCG